>DAOUVH010000285.1 GCA_030667725.1 Candidatus Cloacimonadota bacterium
TCCCAGCGATCTTATCGATCTCATCAATAAATATAATTCCATTATCTTCAACCCGTTTTTTAGCTTCTGTTTTTACGATTTCGGGATTAACAAGTTTGCCTGCTTCTTCTTCAACCAGTAATTTATAAGCTTCATTAACATTAACTTTCTTCTTCTTCTCACTTCTTTTTAAAGGCATGATGCCAGCCATTATCTCACCAATTGGTAGTTCAAAACTTTCGGTTCCTGTATGAGAAAACAAATCAATATGTGGAGCGCGTCGTTGGGAAGAAATTTCAACATCCCTGTTATTCAGTTCTCCAGTATCAAAAAGTGTTTCCATTTTTTTGCGGATGCGCTGATATCTATCTTCTTTTTTCTTAATCTCCTCTTCTGTATCTTGTGGATTAAGTGGATTTTTTGGATAAAGGATATCAATAATCCGCTTACGAGCATTAACTTTTGCCTGAACTTGTACCCGATTTGTCATCTCAGTACGAACATCGTTTAAAGCTATATTCATCAGTTCGCGTACCATGGATTCAACATCTCGCCCAACATATCCAACTTCTGTAAATTTGGAAGCTTCAACTTTAATAAATGGAGCCTTTGCCAGTCGGGAAAGTCTTCGTGCAATTTCTGTTTTTCCAACACCGGTCGGCCCGATCAAAATGATGTTATTTGGCATGATCTCTTGTTGGAGTTCACCTTCCACTTGCTGTCTTCTCCAACGGTTACGTAAGGCAATTGCCACAGCGCGTTTTGCTTTATCCTGTCCAATTATATATTTATCAAGTTCTTCTACAATTCTAATTGGTGTGAATTTTTTCATCAAAGTTCCTCGATCATAATGTTATTGTTTGTATAAATGCAGATTTCAGAGGCGATCTCTAAAGAGCGTTCTACGATTTGGGAAGCAGTGAGCTTTTTATTATCAATTAGAGCTTTTGCCGCTGCCAGCGCATAATTACCACCTGAGCCTATAGCAATAATATCATCATCCGGTTCCAGTACATCACCGGTTCCGGAAACCAAAAGAAGCGTTTTCTTATCTGCTACTATTATCATTGCTTCTAATCTACGCAGCATTTTATCTGAACGCCAGTCCTTTGCCAGTTCAACTGCGGCTCGCTTTAAATTCCCTTTGTATTCTTTTAATTTTCCTTCGAATTTCTCGAATAATGTAAAAGCATCTGCAGTTGCACCGGCAAATCCTGCAATTACTTTTCCATCGTATAATGTTCTGATCTTCTGTGCAGTTGCTTTCACTACAGTATGCCCTAAAGTAACCTGTCCATCACCACCGATAGCTACTTTACCTTTGAGTTTAACACCCAGTATAGTTGTACCATGCATATCTTTCATTATATGATCCTCATATTATTTATTTTGGATTATCTTTATTCTTTTCTTCTTGCTCTTTACCTCGATCTTGACCTTGATCTCGATCTTGATTTTGCATTTCTGCTTCTTTTTTAGCTTTTTCTGCCTTTAGTTTTCTCTTCTCTGCTGCTTTCTTTTTAGCTTCTTCCTTTTTTGCCATTTCTTCAGCTTGTTTAATTTCATCATTTATGACTTTGATTTTTAGAAATTGTTTTTCTACAATTTCTTTATCAGATCCGCTTATAAATGGCAAACTTAATTCAAATATTTCCTCAGCATTAAGTGTTTCCTTTAGCAGTAATTCATCTGCCAAAGTTTCCAACAGTTTACGCTTGTTAGAAAGAATTTCTAAACTTTTTTTATGAGCTTCTGTAATAATGCGTTTCATTTCGCTATCAATAAGATTAGCTGTCGCTTCACTTATACTATCGTGTTGTGAAATATCTCTGCCAAGAAATACCTGACTTTGCTTTTTGGCTAAGGCAATAGGTCCAACCTTTTCACTCATACCCCAATTGCATACCATCTGCTTTACTATTTCTGTAGCACGTTCAATATCATTGGATGCGCCTGTTGAAACATCATTAAAGATGATCTCTTCAGCCGCGCGTCCTCCCAGTAACCCGATCAATGACTGCTCCATATAACTTCTGGAATAATACGATTTATCGGTTTGCAGAAAATGTGTAGCTCCACCGGTGAAACCCCTTGGGATGATCGTAACTTTGTGAATTGGCTCCACCTTATTTAAGAACATTGAACAAAGCACATGTCCAATTTCATGGATTGCGGTTATTTTTTTATCTTCTTCTGTAATAACTTTACTCTTCCTGGCTTTTCCTAAAGTAACTTTATCTTTCGCTTCTTCAAAATCGCTCATTTCGATCATCTTTTTACCTGTTCTGGCTGCCAGTAAAGCTGCTTCATTAACCAAGTTGGCAAGATCTGCACCACTAAAACCCGGCGTAACACGAGCAATTATGTTTAATCTAACAGCTTTTGAAATGGGTAACTTTCTTGTATGAACACCTAATATCGCTTCTCTACCCTTAATATCTGGTAAGTCCACAATGATCTGTCTGTCAAAACGTCCCGGACGAAGCAACGCCGGATCAAGTACATCAGGTCTGTTCGTAGCTGCAATGATAATAACAGAATCATTAGGATCGAATCCATCCATTTCAACCAACAGCTGATTTAATGTCTGTTCTCTTTCATCATGTCCTCCACCAAGACCAGAACCACGATGTCTTCCAACTGCGTCTATCTCATCAATAAAAGCAATGCATGGGGCAGTTTTTTTAGCATTGGCGAACATATCACGAACACGGGATGCACCAACA
>DAOUVH010000077.1 GCA_030667725.1 Candidatus Cloacimonadota bacterium
ATATGAAACTGCTTTCAATACACCCTATATAGCTGCTGAACGTGGTTATCTGGATGCAATTATACTACCAAGTGAAACCAGAATTCGATTGATCGATGCCTTGGAAATTATGATTACCAAAAAGGAAGCACTCCCACCTAAGAAGCATGGAAATATTCCTGTTTAGTTATTCTTTTTATAAAGATATTTATAGCCTTTAATAAAAATATGAATATCCAATATCGAAGAGAAGCCGTTTGCTATCGCAAGCCGACTTTTTGAACACGGAATGATGAAGGAAAAAATGAAAGAAGAAAGAGAAAACATGATCTTTCCAACCTCGACCTCGACCTCGACCTTGATCTTGATCTTGACCTTGATCTTGACCTCGTTTAGGAGATAATTTTGAAAGAGAAACATAAAAAACTAAAAGCTGCGATAATGGGAGTTCTTTATTATCTGCAGCAACAAGAAGATGAGAATAATTCCAAACCAGAAAAGCAATGGACACAATCTGGTCGTGAGATCATTATGCAAAACAGAATGATGGTTCAGCGGAGAGGGCTTACGCGGTAATGCAAGTAAGAGAATAAGCGAAGAAGAGAATAAGGGAAGAAGGGAAATTGAGATGCATAAAGATCTGGATATTTGGAAATTAGGAATTGAACTTATTGAGGATATCTATAAAATACATGAAAAATAAAACCGCTTAAGCGCTTCCTCGCTTTTGCACTTATTCATTTACGGAGGAAATAAATGATATTAGATAAACATGGCGTTCTGGAGATGACGAAGATGAATTACGATCCTGCACGTCCGAAAGCAACAAATCCGATAAAGATACAGGATGTAAGTCTTCGGGATGGACATCAGAGTCTTTTTGCTACTCGAGGTAGAACTGAAGACATGATACCTGTTGCTAAAATGATGGATGATATTGGATTCTACTCAATAGAAATGTGGGGTGGTGCAACTTTTGATGTAATGCATCGTTTCCTTAATGAAGATCCATGGGAAAGAATTAGAACCCTAAAAAAAATTATAAAGAAAACACCATTTTCTATGCTGCTTCGTGGACAGAATGTGGTTGGGTATAGAAATTATGCAGACGATGTTGTAGAAGCTTTTGTCCAACGTGCAAGTGATAACGGAATTGATATCTTTCGTGTATTTGACGCACTCAATGATTTCCGAAATTTCCAAACTGTTGTGAAGGTGATCAAAAAAAATAATAAGCATTTTCAAGGTACAATCTGCTACTCTCTCACAGAACCCAGGATGGGCGGACAAACATATAATCTAGATTATTATTTAGAGAAGGCTAAGCAGTTGGAAGAATTTGGTGCAGACACCATTTGTATTAAGGATATGGCTGGACTTATTGCTCCTTATGATGCCTACAATCTGGTAAAAGCACTCAAAGAGCAAACAGATATTCCAATTCATCTTCATACTCATTTCACATCCGGAATGGGTGATCTTACACTTTTCAAAGCTATCGAAGCTGGAGTAGATATCATCGATACGTGTATGGCACCTTATGCATACAGAACTTCTCATCCTGCTGTGGAACCTCTTGTAATTTCTCTTTTGGGAACTAACCGCGATAGTGGACTGGATATCAATAAGTTAGCTGAAATCGATAAGGAAATGGAGAAAGTAATTCCAAAATACAAGCATTTTTTCGATGATACAAAAAATGCGATAATAGATACAAATGTGATTCTTCATCAAACTCCGGGTGGAATGCTTTCCAACCTAGTAAACCAACTCCGCCAGATGGATGCACTTGATAAGTTGGATGAAGTATTTGAAACACTTCCAAAGGTGCGGAAGCAGCTTGGACAGGTTCCGCTGGTTACTCCTACAAGCCAAATTATAGGTATACAAACTGTGAATAACGTGTTATTCGATAAAGATGGTGAAGAGTTTTCCAATATCACAGAACAGGTGAAAGATCTATGCTTTGGACTTTATGGAAAGACAACTCTTCCAATTGATGAAATTGTACGAAAGAAAGCATTGAAAGGTTATCCTCGTGGTGAAACTCCAATCACGACCAGACCCGGTGATACACTAGAACCGGAACTTCTAAAAGTACAAGAAGAGGTTAAGGGTTTGGCAAGAGATATTGATGATGAGGTTCTCTGTGCACTATATCCTGTTACCGGCAAGAAATTCCTCAGTTGGAAATACGGGCTTGAGAATATTCCAGAGGATGTAAAACCAAAGACATTGGATGATGTACAAGAGGAAAAGGAACTCATTAATAAAGCACTTTCTGGTGAACTAACAACGAAAAAAGTGAAACCTGCTAATGCAAGAGCTTTTGACGTTTATGTGGATGGTGAACATTTTAATGTGGAGGTTGCAGATCCAAACGCAAGACAGATGGGAATCGTTGTTAAGAAAAAAGAGGAAATTGCATATGGTGATAACTCCGGCAATTTAGTTGCTCCCATACCCGGTATGATTATTGAATATCAGAAGAAAGTTGGAGATAAAGTAAAAGCCGGAGATACTATAGTTGTGTTGGAAGCTATGAAGATGTTCAATAATCTTAGTGCTCCATGTGATGGTACTGTAAAGAACAATGTCCGTAAAGCTGGTGACTCTGTTGCTAAAGGTGATATTCTTTGTCAAATTGAACCTAAAGAATAGGAAAACTGAGATATAATTAATAAGTAAAAGCCCTGCAAATGCGGGGCTTTTTTGTTCTTTATTTAATTCGTAAATTAAAACATTATTTCAAATATTTTTTATTCACCCAGCCTGACCATGATTCATCATCGGGTGTGATCGTAAATTTTATCCAATCGTTTTTCTCATCAACCACAAATACAGTAACACCTTTCATTAATTTTCCTATCGGATCAATCGCATAATAAGTTCCAGGTCCAATACGGATATTGATATCATTAGAATTACAGGTCATTGTTTTCTGTTGCTTTTCATCTTTAGATTGATATTTAGGATCAATCGGATACTGGATAGGTTCAGTGAGAGATTCATCCTGAACTTTTGCTTTCTGTTTTGTAGGTCGAGGAGCAACTGTGCTTACTCCGGGACTGGGTACAATCCAATAATCTGAAACGATTGGTACCTCTCTCTTCAGTTTGTCTCCCATTTTTGTAGCCTCAGATCTTGAATAAGAATCTGCCAGTCGAAGTCTGTAATAAGTAGTTCCATTCTTAGTTGTAGTCGTTATCTTGGCTCGGTACCCTGCTTTTTCTAATATATTCTTTTTATCTTCAACGAAATTTCTTTTTGTATTTGCCAGGATCTGGATCTCATAATTACCACTCGAAGGAGATGTTGAAGTTTGGGAAGTTTTAATTACAGTTTCGCCGATTTGACCGGCACTTTTTCCATCTATGATCTCATCCAGCCAGAAAGAAGAAACATGCGGAGAAAGTTTTACAACTTCATTTCCCAGCCTTTTCCCTTCCGCTTCACTATAAAGTCCACGCAATCGCAAACGATAAATAATATTTTTGTTTTTTGTGAATGTTAGTATTTTAGTTTTGTAGCCTTTTCGATCCAGATCTGTCTTTATCTGTTCAATTCTAGCATAATTACTGCTGGCAAGCAGTTGCACTTCACATTCTTTACCAAAATCTATTTTCGTTTTAGTTATCTTGATCTCTTGTTCAAATTCTGGCTTCACCGGTTCTTTTTTAGAAGCTTCATCTGTTTTAGTCTTTTCTCCCATTGGTAATGTTGATGTCGTTCTGGTCTTTTGTTCTTCCAGCCAATAACCGTCAATTGAAGCATATTTCTTTTTTAGTTCTTCACCCAGACCAATAGCATCGTCCTCGCCGTATAAACCTGTAAGACGTAAGCGGTAAATTATCGTGCCTTCTCTCATTAATTTGGAAATTTCTGTTTCATAATTTCCCTGTTGCAATTTATTCTGGAGATGTTTAATGTTGTCATATTTACTACTAGCCATTATCTGAAGAGAGAATAATTCTTCAAATTCGGGCAAAAGTGGTTCGCTGATTTCTTCTTTTATAACGGGCTGTTTAACAATCGTCTCTTCCGATTCGCTCTTCATATTATGTGTTACCGTTCCAATAACGAATCCGATTATTATAATTAAAGCTACTACGGCAATTATTATAACAATGAGCTGTAGTACGTTCCTCATATCTTAACCCTCTAAATGTCGCAAAAATTCACAATTTATTAAATTTTAGCTAATTACAAATCTAATTGCTATACTAAAATTACTCCGTATTCTTTTGCAAGTTCTTTTTTTATATAGCATATCTATGTGATAAAAAATACTTTAACTTTTTTTGGCAATAAAAATATATTTTAATAATTCAGAATTATAAAAATATATAGAGTATGATTTATTATTACAAAGACTTTATTTGACATAATATAGAATATTCAATTTTCTTAAATGAAGAATTTCATAGGAGAATTTATGCCTTGTTTTTATACACCAGAGATGAAGATAACTGATGATATTGTATTGATATCAGGAAACGAACATCATCATATTTGCCATGTTTTCCGCCGAAAAGAAGGAGATAAAATAATTCTATCCAATGGTAAGGGATTACTGGCTGAAGGTATTATTAATAGTGTTGAAAAGAAAGAAGTGACAGTATCGATCAACAAAAGAACAGTATTGCAAATTTCTCAACCACAGGTTGCAATTGCTTTCCCTCTTTTAAAGAACAAACATGATAATATGATCATAGAGAAATTAACAGAACTGGGTGTGAAAGATTTTTTCCCTATTACAACAGAAAGAACTGTTCGTAAGCCTTCTATGAACGCTGTAAAAAAATTCCAGAAAGTTGCAATTGCTGCGATGAAACAGTGTGATAATGCCTTTTTGCCAAAGATACATGAAGTGCAATCTCTATTTGAGTTGATTGAGAAAATGGAAGATTTTATTCCTGTGGCAGCTCTGGAAATTGGAAAACATAAAACAATAAATGAGATCGTTACAAATTTAGAGATCAGATCAATCTGCATTATTATTGGACCAGAAGGTGGATTTGATGAAAAAGAAATTGAATATTTACAAAAAGAGAATGTTGCAACTTTCACTTTAGGAAATCATATTTTGCGGGCAGAAACAGCAGCAATTGCAAGTGTTGCACAATTAGCCGGTTATTATCTACAAAATAATCCTGAATATTATTAAAGAATTATGAATGATGTAATTGTTATAATCGCTAATGCGATTCGAGGAACAGAATTTGAGAATAATACCTTTATTGCGGGTGGATTTGTACGCGATAAGGTTATGGGAATAGAGAGTAATGATCTGGATATTGTCGTCGCACTTCCCAATGGCGGTATCGCTCTTGCACAATTATTATACAAAAAAGAAATATCTTCTCGTCCGGTAATTTTTCAGCGGTTTGGCACAGCACAGGTGATTATTTCAGGATATAAGATCGAGTTTATTATGGCGCGAAAAGAATCTTATCGAGATAAAAACCGCAAACCAGATGTAGCTCACGGTACCATAATCGAAGATATCTTCCGTCGTGATTTCACAGTTAATTCACTTATTATGAATGTATTGAATGGTAAAATCCAGGATATCTCCGGTAAAGGAATTACCGATATCAAAGCTAAGATAATCCGCGCCACTTCACAACCAGATATCATCTTTGAAGAAGATCCTCTAAGAATGTTGCGTGCTGTCCGTTTTGCTGTACAGCTTGGTTTCTCAATTGAAGAGAATACAATGAATGGTATCATTCGGAATGCACAAATGTTAAAACACATTTCCCGTGAAAGAATAAGGGATGAACTTATTAAGATCCTCTTATCTACTGCTCCTGCTGATGGAATAAGAATGCTGGTGCATTCTGGTATGATGCAATATATTATCCCTGAATTAGTCCTGTTAGCTGGTGCAC
>DAOUVH010000235.1 GCA_030667725.1 Candidatus Cloacimonadota bacterium
AGAATCAAATAACAGGTGGAATTGATTTTGTACTTATTTCTAACGTTGGCGTTGATGGCGAAACAGTTTCCATAATACCGGAACTTATCGGCAATTATCCGAATCCTTTCAACCCGGAAACAACAATCTCATTTAATGTTACTACACAGAACACGGAGAGCACAGAGCTAAGTATCTACAATTTAATAGGTCAGAAAGTGAAACAGCTTGTCAGCGGTCAGCTTTCAGCCGGTCAGCATTCTGTGGTTTGGGATGGTAAGGACGAGTATGGTAAATCTGTTACTTCAGGAATTTATTTCTACAAATTAAAATCAGGAACATATACTTCAACAAAAAAGATGATCTTGATGAAATAAAATAATTCATAAGGCAGTTCGTAAGAGCTGCCTTTTTTGTTTGACACAATTTCTTAAATAACTGCTTATCAACTCATGGTAAAAATAAAATTTTACAGCTTGATCAGAATACATCTGGGAATTAATGAAGTAGAAATAGAAACTGCTTCCATTTCGATATATGAACTGCTTCTAAAAGCTGAAAAACAGATTGGTAAGAAATTCCTCGATCAGCTAATTGATGCTGAAATGGAAATTCTACCCGGAACCATGATCCTGATCAACGGACGCAATATTTATCATCTGGATAAGATCAATTCCATTGTGCAGGATGGTGATGAAATTAGCATTTTCCCGCCTGGTGGAGGTGGTTAATGAACAGCGAAATGTTTCTGCGAAATATCCAATTCTGGGGTGCAGAAAAGCAGAAGATCTTAACTGATTCATCCATTCTGATCGCTGGTGTGGGCGGTTTGGGCTGCACTGTTGCAGAGATCCTTACCAGATCAGGAATTGGCAAGCTTATAATAATCGATAATGGAATAATAGAAGCATCGAATCTGAACCGCCAGATATTATTTGAAGTTTCCGACATTGGAAAACCAAAGGTGGATGTTGCTAAAAAGAAGCTGCAAGCGATCAATACGGAATTAAAAGTAGAAGCAATTCAAAAAGATATTTCCGATTTGAACCAGGCACATCTTCCCCATTTTACCGGAATTGCCGATTGCCTGGATAATTTTGCTGCTAGGTTTGAATTGGAAAAACTGATGCAACCTGAACACTTTCTGGTGCATGGTGGTGTGCAAAATGATTTCGGGCAGATCACAACGATAAATATAGGAAAGACACAAACTTTAAAAGAAATCTATCCTGGTATACATATTTCGGTTAAAGTTCCAATTGTTCCACAAACAGTATTAGCAATTGGTTCTCTTATGGCGCAGGAGATCATCAATAATATTTTTGACAAACCACAACTGATAAATAAAATGCTGATCCTGGAATTAGCAGATTTTTCCATGTTTAGGGTGGAGATAAAGCAATAAAAACTTTTAAAATAGAAATGGAGGATAAAATGAAAAAAGATGACAAAAGTTCATGGGCAATTGGTGGATGTACACTGATAGGTATAGGAGTTGGATTTGTATTTCTTAAAGTAAATGTATTTTATTTTATAGCTTCAATTTTAGTAGGAATCGGTTTGGGATTATTGATTGTATCAATCATTTCCAAAAAGAAAGATTAAGATGGAAGCTTGAATTCACAAAATATTTGACAGATTAGGACTGGAAATGAAAAATTCCGAAATGTTAATCTACTGCCAAACTAAGCAGTATAATGTATATTAGACTTAAATAATTCATATAAATAAAAGGAGGGTATATGGAAAAGGTCGCATATATTATTTTAACAATAGCAGCCATAGGTTGGCTCATCGCAATGGTAGTTGGTATGATAGAAGCTTTCCCATTTGGTTTGATTGGTCTTGTAGTTATTCTTGCATTTGGGTTATTGTTTATAAAAGCGTTAAAAGAACGCCTTGCGAGCAGAAAAGATGACCGTTATTCCAAAGATGTAAAAAAATAAGGAGGATAAAATGCTGATAACTACTCAAGATGAATTATCAAAATATGAAATCACAGAAACTCTAGGAGTTGTTCGCGGAAATACTGTTCGAGCTCGCCACGCTGGAAAAGATATCTTAGCTAGTTTTCGAAATGTGGTTGGTGGAGAAATTGCAGAATATACTAAATTGCTTGCGGAATCACGTGAACAAGTAATGGATAGAATGATTGAAGATGCAAAGAGCAAAGGTGCTGATGGAATAGTATGTATCCGCTTTACAACATCATCTATTATGCAATCGGCAGCTGAATTATTTGTGTTTGGTACGGCCGTTAAATTAAAGAAAAAAGTCTAACAAAACAATCCAGCGGATTTGTGCTCCGCAAACTGTAACTGCTATCGGTTCTCTGATGGCGCTGGAAATTATCAATAATATTGGCGAAGGTACGGCAGGTGTCCTCGACGTAATCAAAAATGCGTTTATGCCCCAGGTAAACGGTGTATGGCTCGTCTCTCAGAGCTTTGTGAATGAAGTTGGGTATCACCCCGCGGTAGGGGGTGTAGTGTTCGTGTGGCCCATAAGCATTGACGGGACGGACCCTGACGGCTTTGGTGCCGAACATCGCCGCTGAGTTTAACACCTGGAGCTCGCCGACCCACTTGGTCATGGCATAGTCATTCATCTGCTTGATGGCTATCTTATCCATGACATCCTCGCTCATTACTCCATCATAATCTCCGTACACTTCGGCACTGGAAAAAAATATTAGCTTAAACTCCCTGTTTTCCTGAATTCTGAGCACGTTTTTAGTGCCGATGACGTTGGTGTCCCAGAGGTTCTCATAGTAATCTTCACCATTCCAGCGCCCGTATTCGGCGGCTAGGTGGTAGACATAGTCAAAGTCATGTTCCCCGAACAGCCTCTCAAGTTGCCGGTATTTGGTGACATCACAGCGGATATAATACGGTTCTCCCGAATTGGTCAGGTCAGAGACCCAGACTTCATGCCCCCGTCCTCGTAACTCGGTAACTAGGTTGGTGCCGATAAATCCGGCGCCACCGGTTACCAGTATCTTAGACATGGTTACCTCCCGTAATGATATCGACGATTTTTCTGCCGGCGTTGCCATCGCCAAAGGGATTCGGCCACCCCTTTTCTCTCTTAAGCATCACCCTGGCACATTCGAGTATATAGTCAGAT
>DAOUVH010000247.1 GCA_030667725.1 Candidatus Cloacimonadota bacterium
CACCTGGATGTAATGGGACCCGGACTTAAGAATGTTACACGTTCCCTGTGTAATACAATTCCCAAACATGGTGTGTTATTTACTGCCGAGAAAAAAGTATTTCCAATTCTTCAAAAAGAAGCAAAAAAAATCCACTGTGAGATTATTCAATCTGATGATTCCGGAATTTCCAACGAAGATATGCAGGGATTTTCTTATATTGAACATAAGGAGAACGTTGCCCTTTCAATGAAGGTCTGTGAGCATTTTGGTATTGATAGAAAAACTGCACTGGAAGGTATGTATGACGCAAAACCGGATATTGGAGCAATGGAGATTTATAAACATATAAGCAAGGATAAAGAGCTTCATTTCGTTCATGCTTTTGCTGCTAACGATCCGGAATCTACTGAATTTGTTATCAACTCGGTAAAAGAGCTTTTCCCTAATACCCACGCTGTTGCTATTGTTTTAAGTACAAGAGCAGATAGAATATTCCGTTCCAAACAGCTTGTTCGCATGCTTAAAGAAGTAGATTATGAACATCTATATTTGATCGGTGAGCAAACCAAGACAATATATTCTTATGCAATGAGTAAAAAATTAGATAAGAATAAAATTACTGATTGCGGTTGGACAACTGGAGTTAAGTTGACAAATTGTGCAGTAAAATTACAAGCGAAAGAGATACTTATACTTGGTATTGGTAATATCGGTGGGAATGGTGGTGTTATTGTAAATTATTTTAAAAAAAGGAATAAAAATGTTTGAAGTTGCAATTGATTACGACCTCATTCCCAAGTTTGTCTTGGGAATGCAAAAGTCTGATATGAACATTACGAAGACAAACTTCGTAACGAGGTTCTACAATTGCGTTAACAAGTGCAACTTGTTAACGAGAGAATGGATAGAGAAATTGCAAAAAAATGAAAGGAATAATAAAAAATGTTTGAAGTTGCAATTGGTTTAGGAGTATTGATCAGCTTGTTCTTTCTGGAGACTTTTGGAGCAGCTGCGGGTGGAATTGTGGTTGCAGGCTATGTTGCAATGTCTCTGCATCATCCCATCACAATTTTAGCCACATTATCAATTAGTCTTATTGTATTTATGATTGTTAAATTTCTTGGAAATTTCATGTTTATTTACGGTAGAAGACGAATGGTAATAACCGTTCTTCTCGGGTTTATCATTGGTTGGATGGCTAGATATTATGGCGTTTTTGCCAATCTATCATCAGATTACTCTGTGAACGTTATTGGATTTATTATTCCTGGTCTTATTGCTAATTCAATGGAACGACAGGGAATTGTAAAAACACTTTCTATCATGTTTGTAGCAGCTGTAATTGTAAGGTTTTTGTTAATATTGATATTCGGTGGAGAAATCATAGGATAAGGAGAATCATGTTTATTCCCAGTGCAAAATCAAAATTCAGTTTAGTTATTTTAATGCTAATTGCAATAGCATTATTTATTTGGGTAGATAATTCACGAGTTTTTGTGAGTGATAAATATTATGAAGAGAAACTTGCTGCATCTAAATTAATGCAAAGCGCCGAATTGGCTATTAAGGAATATAGAAATGCAGAAGGGATCTATATAGATGAAGTGAACGATCCGAATAGGACTGCAATGATCGGTGATAAACAATCACCAATTATTACCGACCGAGGTGACCTGACTTCTAAGCTGACGAGTCTGAATCCGAATTTTGCAGCAGTGATAGTTGAGATGTTCAAAGAAGCAAATTTGAAAAAAGGCGACAAGATCGCAATTAGTTATACAGGTTCCTTTCCGGCATTAAATATTGCTGTGTTAAGTGCTGCAAAGGTTATGGAATTGGAACCTATTATCATATCTTCAGTCGGAGCTTCCATGTTCGGTGCTACAGATCCCGATTTCACCTGGCTGGATATGGAAGAATTCTTCATCCAAAATAATATATTTGATCATAAAAGTATTGCTGCTTCAATTGGTGGAGGACGCGACCTCGGAAGAGGATTGAGTAAAAACGGGCGCGATCTCATAATAGCGAATATTAATAAGCATGATATTCAATTAGTTCGTGAGGAAACTCTTGAGCAAAATATTAATAAGAAAATGGAACTTTTTAAAGCCTCCGGACAAAATGAGATTGCTCTTTATGTAAATATCGGCGGTGGACTTTCCAGTATTGGTGCCACTTTAAATGGTAAATTGATCGAACCCGGTTTCCACCGTTACCTTACTTTAACCAATCCGCCTCTAAAGGGTTCAATGCTGCTTTTTGCTGATGAAGGTATTCCTGTTGTCCATTTATTGGATATCACCAAACTCGCAGAAGATAAGCAGCTTCCTTTAGCTCCGGATCCGCTGCCCGAACCTGGGAATGGAAGTATGTTTGAATATGAAAAGTATAATCTAACAGTTACCACTATTTCTTTTGCAATATTAGTTATCTTAATATTAATTGTGATCTTTTTTGATCATAATGAATTGAAGATAAAGGATGATGAGATCAATGTTTAATATGAAAAAGATACTTTTATCAATAATGCTTTTGGGAGTTTCCCTTTTTGTATTTGCTGCAGATATTCGCTATAATTCTGACCCGGCAGAGTTTCTAATTTACAACAGAAGAAACAGCAAGATCTATAAATATTTTCTTCTTAAACCTGTTGAGAATATTTCCTGTATTTTGATCAATGTTGATACACTTAGTGTATTATCACGTACAATAATAAACAATGATTCATTATTGGATTATCAATATAAGATTGAAATTGGAAATGAAGAATTGATCTTAGACAAATCTGCTAAGTTAAGTGGATCCAGCCGAGGTGTGAATGGAGAAAACCTCTCCAGTTATAACAAATATGCAACAAAAATTTATGAGGAAAAAGTAAATTTTTCAATAACTAATATTTCGCAGAATGATCTGGTTTTCAAGATTTCAGGAAACAATGTTGTCACTTCCAACCAGGTGATAGATTACATCCGTTTCACTCCAGATTTTTATGGTGATGTAAAAACTCTGGTTCTCGACGAGAAAGAATATACATATTACAC
>DAOUVH010000246.1 GCA_030667725.1 Candidatus Cloacimonadota bacterium
CATATCAAAGTTATTAATCCCCTATCCAGAAATCATGATGAAAATGTGAATATAATTCAGGAAGAAGTCGATTATAATGGTGTTTCTGTGATAATTCCTCGAAGACCTTGTATCCACGTTTATGCAAAGAAGAAAAGATAAAATTAAACACAGTGGCTCAGAGAGCACAGAGAATACTTAAGTTTTTTTCATGGTGTCTTTGTGGTGAAAAATAAGGAGAAAATATGAAAAAAGATATAATTCTTGCAGGAGTTGGTGGTCAGGGGATACTTTCCATAGCCACTATTATTGGTTATGCTGCAATCGAATCCGGTTTTAATTTGAAGCAAGCAGAAGTTCATGGAATGAGTCAAAGAGGTGGAGATGTTCAATCACACTTGAGAATTTCAGATAAAGCTATTCATTCAGATCTGATCCCAAACGGTGGGGCAGACTTGATAATTAGTGTAGAACCGATGGAATCTTTGCGCTACTTACCTTATCTATCTGAAAATGGTTGGCTTATCACAAATACAAATGCGTTTATTAATATTCCTAATTACCCCGATTATGATGAATTGATGAAAACTATAAAATCATTACCAAATCGTATTGCTCTTGATGCTGATAAAATTGCTAAAGATATTGGCTCACCGCGTTCGATGAATATGGTTGTCTTAGGTGCTGCATCAAAATTCCTGAATCTGCCTTTCAAAAAACTGGAAGAAGGAATTCAAATTATATTTGGAAAAAAGGGTGAAGAGATCGTAAAAGTAAACCTGAATGCTATGAAAGCAGGAAGAAAGATAGCTGAACAAAATAAATAACTGATTATTGTAATAAAGAAAGGCACCAGTAGGTGCCTTTCTCATTTTATAAAAAAATATAAAATTGTTGTTTAACTGAAAATATCTTCTCGCTTTAACATTTTAGTATAACTTTTTGGATCTTGAGATCGTCGTCCACCAATTCGTCCACTTTTTCTTCTGTCAATTTGACCAAATCTAGCTTTATGAACACTTATTGTTATACCATCCAATTCAGAATTATCAAGATGAACAATAGCTGATTCTGCTTCATTTACAAATGGCATTTCGGCAAATGCCATTTCGTTTTCAATTTTGATCGACTCAACCTTACCAAATTCTTCAAGTCTTTCTCGTAAATGATCTTGAGAAATGTTTTCACAAAAATTTCCAATATAGATATGCATTTTGCCTCTTTAAATTATTTTGGAATTTCAGGAAGGTCTGTTTGCCGTCTCCCACCGCGTCTATTAGGTCCTCTTCTATCATCATTCCGAAAGCGTGCTTGATGTACATTGAGCACATGACCAAAATGTTCCTTATTATCGAGTGCGGAAATAGCGTCCCATGCTTCACTTTCATTTGGCATATCAATAAATGCAAATGCTTTCCATTCACCATTGATCCGATCAATAAGAATAGTAACAGCTTTTATTTCTCCATAATCAGAAAATAAAGATCTTAAGGTTTCTTTTCCTATATCACGGGTCAAATTCCCAACAAATATTTTCATTACCCTTTCTCCACTTTTACTTAATATGCTTTAGTCTTTATATCGAATTTCTATTTTAATTTTTATTAATTTATTGTTATGTCAAGAATAACTTTATTCTTTACATATTTATCATCATATCTCTTTTAGATTTGTAATTAAATTAAGGAGATTACAAATGAAAAATAAACTAATAATTTTGGTTACGATTATTCTTTTGGGTGCTTGTGCCAAACAATCTGATCTGACTATTTATAATGATACTGACCATTCGATCAGGATAATTATGAACGGTACTATTCATCAACTTCTAGCAAATGATCCTCCTGCTGTTGAAACGTTTTATTTGAATTCATTTATTCTTTTCGGTGAAACCATATATGTACCAATAATAATTGAAGGTCAGACTTATTTAGAACATAAAGAATTTACAATAAAAATGAAACCCAATAAAGATAAAGCATATCATGTGGAATTTGACAGAGCCGGATTACAAATAAATAATGTATCACTTTTTCCAATTAGTATAGTTCAATTAAGAAAAGAAGGTGAAGCTGATTGGAGCGACAATATAATCGAAGAAGTCTTATACACGGAAACTATAAGTCCCATATTTTCAGTTTTACCCATTTATGATTTTATCAAAATTACGGATATATTTGATACAGAATATCCGGAAATATTAATAGACTTGAATGCAGGTGAAACTACTTTATTTGTATTTTTTGGAATATGATCTAATATTTTAAATAATATTTTTCAACATTTCTCTATTTTTAGAGATATCGGGATGAGTTTGTTTTTTACCGAATTCTCTTCTGCGTGAATCAAATCGCGAGATTATTTCTGGTATCATTAATTCCCATTCCAAAGGATTTATCATTCTTTTAGATCTGTATGTATTAACTACTTGCTCAAACACATCTTTAAATTTATCGAAATTGTAGGTAGAAGCCCAGAACAAAAGAAAGTGAATCAGATCGGTTTCCGGAAAATCATATACCCATTCACTAAAATCCAACATATAATATTTGCCGCTAGAGAAGAGATAATTTTTTGGATTATTATCGAAATGGCATATACATTTGCTACCTTTAGATTCAAGTGAATGAAGATTGACCATTAATCCAGTGATCTTTGCAAAATTCGGTTGTTCAAGATCCATGATAGGGATTCCATCAATGTATTCTAACATTAATGTATTCTTACCATCGTTGTCTAGAAGCCTTGGTGTAAAAGGTAATTTTTTCTTGTAGATATAAAGTTCTTTTTTAAACATTTTTGGAGAATTACAAATTTTAATTACCTGATTTTTCTCCTTACTGATAATAATTTCCGATTTCATTATTACTCTCTAATTTGTATATTTATACTATCACCTTCATGATATCCTTTCAAATTTTTTACATAAGCTTTAATTATATCTTTTAATGTGTTTTGAACATAAGGAACAATATTAATATCATTTCCGGCAATTTCGATTTGTATATCAAGATTACGGTCTGTCTTGCAATCTTCACGTGTGTTACGTCCG
>DAOUVH010000109.1 GCA_030667725.1 Candidatus Cloacimonadota bacterium
TGAAGACCCGGAAAATACGGATAATGTGATCTTGCTTTATACTGGTTGGTCTGTTTCAAATTCCGGTTATCCTATTTGGAATCGTGAGCACACCTGGGCTAAATCACATGGCGATTTTGGAGATGTTCCGCCTTGTGGAACTGATGTCCATCACCTTCGTCCTACAGATCTTCAAGTGAATAATGATCGGGGAAATCTGGATTTCGATTATAGTGATATTCCCTATCCAACGATTCCCGGATGTTTTTATGATGGCGATTCATGGGAACCTCGTGATGAGGTTAAGGGTGACGTTGCGCGCATGATATTTTACATGGCAACCCGTTATGAAGGAGAGAATGGTGAACTTGATCTGGAAGTTGTTGATGAGGTTAATACATCTCCCAATCCCGAACATGGCAAGCTTTCGGCTCTTTTGGAATGGAATGAACTTGATCCTCCCAGTGTGTTTGAAGAAACGCGTAATGACCGGATCTATGATAACTGGCAGGGAAATCGAAATCCATTTGTAGATCATCCGGAATTTGCTGATTACATTTGGGGAAGTGGTCAACCTGAAATCATTGCAGAATTTTATGCAGACATTACAGTTGGGAATACTCCGCTTTCCGTACAGTTTACAGATACGTCTATTGGAGAGAATATTATTGCATGGAGTTGGGATCTGGATGGAGATGGAAGTGAAGACTCAACTTTGCAGGATCCTTCCTTTATTTATGATGAAGTAGGTTTTTATACTGTTTCTCTAACCGTAGAAGATGATATGGGAAGTACAGATACCGAAACAAAAGTTGATTATATTCATGTAACTTCAACAAGTGTACCTGTTGAGATTTTCAGTGAGAGCTTTGAAAGTACTATTCCCGAATGGACTATAATTAGTCTTGCCAGTAACTATGATTGGGAACGTTCTGATGATATTAGCAATTATACTCATCCTTCCTCGGTTCCGGATGGAAGCTGGTATATGTATGCCAATAATTATGGTGCAGATGAGGTTGCAAATGACTGGCTCATCTCCCCCGATATTGCCCTTACACAATTTGATGATCCTTACTTTCATTTTGAAGCATGGACTAAATTCTCAGATACAGTTGCAGGTATGGAAGTGTTCGTTTCATCCAATTTTACCGGAGATCCAACTACTGCTGACTGGACTTTGATAACTGCTGATCTTCCATCACTTAATAGCGATGTATGGCAGAACTCCGGAGATATTGATCTAAGCGATTTTACTGATGAAGAAGTAAATTTAGCATTTCAATATACTTCAACCGGAACAGGAACCAATAATACCACAGCCTGGGCAATAGATGATCTAGTGGTTATGGGATTTGAACCTTCATCTACAGAAGAAGTTTACAATATTCAAAATTACACTCTTCAAAATTATCCCAATCCATTCTCAAAAGATAGTAACGGCACTCAAATAAACTTTAGTATTCCGCAAAATTCACAAAATGTTCATATTCAAATCTATAATATTAAAGGACAGAAGGTGAAGCAATTAGAAATGAGAAATTTGAAATTAGGAATTAATGAAGTTATTTGGGATGGAACTGATATGAAAAATTCAAAAGTAAGATCCGGGATATATTTGATAAATTTAAAGATAGACAATAAAATTGCTACCACAAAGAGATGTTTGGTAATTAATTAAACCAGCATCTCGACTCGTAAAGAATGACGAGTCGATGTAATACCTAATATTTGTTTAGAATGATTTTAGTTAACTTCGAGTCGTCGTACCTTACGACTCGAAAATGTAACTCAAAGCTCCGACTTTGAGAATTCGCAAACAAGGATGTTTACGTTACGCTTTGTCATCCTGAGTTTGACACAGTCAAGTATCGAAGGATAGACAAAATATAATTATGTAAATTTAACACTTCGATACGTCGTTTTACTCCTACTCAGTGTGACAGTAAAACATAATGTGATACTTTAGTGCGCAAGATATTTGATGTACTTCAAAATTCCTTACAATCTTGCCATCATTCCAACAAATGGATTTCCCGCTTTTTCATCTTCAATAGTTGTCTCCGGTCCATGACCCGGTAAAACTTTAATATTGCCATCTAAAATAAAAAGTTTGGATTTAATTGAATTGATCAAAGTAGAATAATCGCCACCTGGTAGATCGGTTCTGCCTATACCTTGTGCAAAAAGTGTATCTCCGCAAAACAATAAATTTCCTGTCAGAAGGCATATTCCACCTCTTGTATGACCGGGAGTGTGAATTACCTGTAATTTTTCAGTTCCCAAAGGTAACTCATCTCCGTCAATAAAGATAATATCAGCTTTGGGAGCAATTATCTCAGAATCCCAATATGTACTTAAATTCTTATTCGGATCGCTCAGTAAGCCAGCATCTTCTTTATGAATACAATTTTTCACATCAAAATTATCATTGATACTTTTATTACCACCAATATGATCTCCGTGTCCATGAGTTGATATCAAGTATTTCAGGTTTATCTCCATTCCTTTTATCTCATCGATCAATCTCTGTGAAGGTGCTGCGGGATCAATGATAGCAGCTTCTTTGGAAATTTCATCCCAGACAAGATATGTATTAGTTCCAAATTCAGGTTGCACGTTAAATCTTTTGTATTTCATTTTTTATTCCTATAATAAATATTGTTTTACATTTTCTTCTGCCATTTTTTCAACTTCCATTTCATCATTAAGTTCAAAATTCCTACCATATTGGATTGTAGAAGAGTTCACTACTTTTGAATTATATCTGAGAATAATTGAGCCGGAAAGTTCAATATCTGCTATTGTTAATTTATCATTGGCTTGGATAATCCCGAGAGGTCCTGGAATATCTTTCGCTTGAAGTACTATTTCGTCATCAGCTAATTCACTGATAATATCATTTTCACCTTCATTTCTTCCAATAATTAGTTTAACATTATCAGTCAGACGAAGGTGTCTGCCGACTTTAAGAAATTCAATAGATCTTTTATTCATTATATTAAATTGCATAAGATCTTTTAATTTACGAGAGAAACCGGCATCTGTAAGCAAACAGCCGCCTCCCGGAGATGGATAGAAATCTATCCCATAATCTTCTGCCAATTTCATTTGTCTTTTCCGGTTACGTCCCTGAATATCCAGCATTTCATCTTTTATTACCCAGCCTTCTCGAATTGGAAGTGTATCTGTTAGTAATTTTTGTGAAAGTGGGCGTATTAATAAATCTTTAATTTCGCTAAGCTTTCCAACAGCATTCAGTGCATCTTTTCTCTGGCTCATTGGCCTCTGCCCCATCACTTCACCCGAAATAATGAAATCTACATTATATTCGTTCATCAATCTACCAGCTTCATGGAACATAAGTCCGTGGCAGTCAATACAAGGATTCAGATTTTTCCCATAACCATATTTTGGCTTTTCTATCATTTTAAGATGAAGATCAGTTAAATCATGAACAATAAGGTCGAATCCTATCTTATTTGCTGTTTCCTGCGCCTTAACAGGACCAAAGAAGGGCGTACTAAAAAATATGGGTAGAACTTCATAACCCAAACTTTTCATGTGCATAACCGCTAATATGCTATCCAATCCTCCTGAAAATAATGCAAAACATCTGTGCTTTCTTTTCATTCTCTTTTCCTTATACAAATAATGGTGCTGGAAGGGGGATTCGAACCCCCGACCTACTGATTACGAATCAGTTGCGCTACCATCTGTGCCATCCCAGCTTTATTATTCATGATCGTCATTCGATCATTATTGAATTATAGAAAAAGATTAGTTATTATCAGGTCAAGTGGATTTATTGTGGAATTCTGGTTAATTAATATGTGAAATCAAATAATTCTGATGCCTTTTTTAGAAAATGCATTCAGTGATAGATCTGCAAACTCACTTTTCAGATACTTTTCAATAGCAGCAGCACCTATCATTGCTGCATTATCCATGCAATACTCTAACGCTGGGAAGAATACGTTCGCTCCAATGGCTTTTCCATTACTAGATATTTCTTTGCGTAAAAGGCTATTTGCAGAAACACCTCCAGCAACGATAATTGTTTTTGCATTGGAATTTATTGCATATGCTATTGTTTTTGAAACAAGGCTATCAACAATTGCTTGTTGAACAGATGCAGAGATATCAGCAATATGATCCTGAATAAAATCATCATCTTTACTAACCAGATAATTTCTTACAGAAGTTTTGAATCCACTAAAACTGAAATCATAATTATTTTTTTTGTTTAATGCTCTTGGGAATTGATGAAATTTTGGATCTCCTTTTTTGGCTATCTTATCTATCATGGGTCCACCCGGATAACCTAACCCCAATAACTTGGAAACTTTATCAAAAGCTTCTCCAGCTGCATCATCACGTGTTCTTCCAATTATCTCAAAATCATCCATAGATTTAAAATCTACAAGTTCAGTATGCCCTCCGGAAACTACAAGCGCCAGATAAGGAGGTTTGAGATCAGGATTCTCAATGCGATTTGCATAGATATGTCCAAGCATATGATTTATGGCAATGAGCGGTTTTTTAAGACTATAAGCCAAACTCTTGGCAAATGAAACTCCAACCAGTAATGCTCCGATTAATCCTGGATTCACAGAGACTGCAATAGCATCAATATCTTCAAAAGATAATTCTGCTTTTAAAAATGCTGTTTGTGTGAGTTGCATAATATTCTTTAAATGTAATCTGGAAGCCAGTTCAGGAACAACCCCACCAAAATCTTCGTGAGTTGTTTGAGATGATATCAGGTTTACAATAACCTTGAAATCAGAATTTATAATAGCTACGGAAGTATCGTCACAAGAGGTTTCAAATGCTAATATCTTAAATTGTTCTGTTTTTTTACTGCCGATCATTCTGAATGACCTGGATTCTTTGAGGTGTATATTCAATTATCTTAACTCCAGATGGAACCTCAAAGGACACATTTGCAAAATCTCTCTTCAAAATCGATGTATTTAAATTTGCAATTATTGAATTTATATCAAGTTGTTCTATAATTTCTTTAGGACCACTAACCATCACAGACACTTTTTGTGGTATAATTGTAATATTTTCAGTTTCAGGGTACTTGATTGGTATTAATGATATTGTCCTTTGAATGATCTTTGTATTTGTGATTTCAAATTCTACTTTTTCTTGCACTAGCTCAATTTTAGAATCTGGTGAGATCAGTTCTACAGTAA
>DAOUVH010000162.1 GCA_030667725.1 Candidatus Cloacimonadota bacterium
AAGAAGGGAATCCCTAATAGACCGGTTGCGTATGAATTGGTAAAAAAGTCAAAAGGGAAAATACAGGTAAAATGGTACTCTACAAATGGAGAACAATTCCATTCGAAGATTATCTTTTTTGAATCACCTAAAAAAGAAAATACTGTAATTCTTGGTTCTGCAAATCTAACGAAAAGGAATATCGGGAATAAAAATCTGGAGATGAATATTTTAATGAAAGCAAACCATAATACAGCTCCAATCCGAGAAATTCATAACTATTTTGACCTTATCTGGAACGATGAAAAATATACTGTGGATTATAAAACTTATGCTAATAAATCATTATGGAAGAAATTCATTTATAGGTTCACAGAATTCTGGGGAGCTTCATCATATTAATAAATTCAAACCATTATAAGAAAAAGTTGGGAATACTGACTGCATCAGTTATAATATAATGAATTGTTTGGAGGAAATATGAAACTTGCATTAGTTATAATTTTAATAATGCTAAGCTTAACTCTTTTCGCCAGCCAGAGATATGTAGTGGGCGAAGTATTCGCGATAGACTACGGATGTTGAGGACCGGATGGACTTGCACGTAGTGCAATGAATATTTTAAATGAATCAGCAGAATTTCTAATTCCGTTAAGCTGGAGCATGTACCCTTATGAGATGTCTCCTGGTGTGCAAGATAGATATGATTTTTATCAGACCTCAATTTATCCCACGGCTTATTTTGGTGGAACTCATATGCTTGAAGGCTGGGATTGCACAATTGTAACTTTTCAGGAAGCTTATGAAGATCTCGTCACCATGGAAAGCCCATTCACCATAGATCTGGAATTTGAGCATAGTAGAGAAGATAGCTTTGAGATAGTTGCAAATGTAACGTTAACAGAAAATATTATAAGCAGCAATAATAAGATTTTTTTTGCCATTACAAACTGGGTGGATTACACTGAGGAAAATCCCTGGTTCTATCTGGTTGTGGCTAAATCTTCAGAAGAAAATGTTTTAATTTCCTATGTTGGAGAAACTGCTACTTACAATGCAATCCTTGATGTGGAAATGCAATCGGACTGGAATTTAGAAGATCTCCATGCAGTAGCTATTATCCAAAATTGGGATAACCGTGAAATCTTGCAAGCTGCCCAAGTCAGCTTACCTCCTACAAGTGTAAATGGTCCTGTAGCTCCGGTAGAAATTTCATTATATCAAAATTATCCTAATCCTTTCAATCCAAGTACAACGATTTCTTTTGACGTAGCACAAACATCTTCATTTGTGAATCTTGAAATATACAACATGAAAGGTCAGAAAGTGAAACAGCTTGTCAACGAACAACTTTCTTCAGGTCAGCATTCTATTGTTTGGAATGGAAATGATGATTCAAACAATCCTGTTTCTTCCGGTGTATATCTCTATAAATTAAAAGCAGGAAGTTATACTTCTACAAAGAAAATGATCTTGATGAAATAATCTATAGTGAAATAGGGAAAGGCGTCCGCTTAAGATGCCTTTTTTTACTTGACTCTATTTGGCGATTTGACCAAATAGGCAATGTGCTATGAAAGAGAGTATAATTTCTTGCATTAATGGAGGCTTTATGGATGATCTGGAAAAGAGGAAATATGAAGAACTGGCTCGCATCAGCAAAGCTTTGGCTCATGCCACCCGTTTGTATATCATACACAAATTAGATGAACACGAATATTGTGTTAAAGAACTTACTGAAATGATCGGAGCAGATATTTCCACCGTTTCCAAACACCTGTCTATCCTCAAAAATGCAGGCATAATAATCGATGAAAAACGAGGAAATTGCGTTTATTACAAATTGCAATGTCGTTGTGTACTCTCCATGTTTGGTTGCCTCACTAATGTGATCGACAGCAACAAAGATAAGATGAATTCTTTATAAGAAATGGAGCAGAAATGGATCAAACGGAAAATTTAAAAACTAAAAGCAGGGAGATGAATGTTTTTGAAAAATATCTCTCATTATGGGTAATTCTTTGCATTGGTGCAGGAATTGTGCTTGGTAAGTTAGCTCCCCAGGTGGCTTCAACGCTGGATAGTTTCTCATTTTATCAGGTCTCAATTCCAATAGCGATCTGCTTATTCTTCATGATGTATCCGATTATGGTGAAGATCGATTTTAGAGAAGTGATCAAAGCCGGAAAAACACCCAAACCTGTTATTCTTACTTTGATTATCAATTGGCTTATAAAGCCTTTTACGATGTTCTTTATTGCTACATTTTTTCTTACACTTTTCTTCAAGTTGGGCTTGATCCCGGGAACCGAGGTTGTGAAAACAGGACAAGAAGTAGAATTGTATAAAAGTTATATTTCCGGTGCAATTCTCTTGGGAATCGCTCCCTGTACTGCAATGGTGCTGGTGTGGAGCTGGCTTTCCAAAGGCAATATGGGTCATACTCTTGTGATGGTAGCCATCAATTCTTTAACAATGCTATTCTTGTATGCTCCATTAGGTAGTTTTCTGCTAGGAGAAAATGATATGCCTATTCCCTGGCAAACCATTATTTTATCTGTGATCATATATGTTGGATTACCGCTGATTGCCGGTTATTTCACCAGAAAATGGATGATCAGGAAAAAAGGGCTGGAATACTTTGAGAAAACATTCCTGCCGCATCTGGGAACAGTATCGATCATCGCCTTGTTAACAACCCTGATACTGTTATTTTCTTTTAAAGGAGAGATCATCTTGCAGAATCCCCTAACAATTCTCTGGATCGCAATTCCACTGCTAATTCAAACGATTTTAATTTTTTCAATCGGTTACATCGCTGCCAAATTTCTTAGACTATCTTATGAAAATGCAGCCCCAGCTGCCATGATCGGAGCTTCGAATCATTTCGAAGTAGCAATTGCCACATCCACAATGCTTTTTGGTCTTTCATCGGGAGCATCGCTCGCTACTGTAGTTGGAGTTTTAATTGAGGTGCCATTAATGTTGATCTTAGTTCGGATCTGCCTGAAAACCCGTAGATGGTTTCCGGTAATAGATGAAGTTTAAAAATTTAATAATTATAAGGAAAAGATAATGAAATGGAAAAATGAATGGAAAATATTGCTGCTGATAGTGGTGATCTTTTTGGCTGCATATTACCTACCCGTAAATGCTGCTCGCTTCCAAAATGCAGTTATGGAGTCGTTTCACCTTTTGAAGGAATATGCCAGGCTACATGTAATTTTGTGCCTGATTCCTGCCTTATTCATAGCCGGTGCAATTGGGGTGTTCATCTCCAAAAACGCTGTGATGAAATATCTGGGGGCGCGAGCAAAAAGAATCGTCGCCTATTCGGTTGCATCTGTTTCAGGTGCCATCCTGGCTGTGTGCTCCTGCACGATTCTGCCGCTTTTCAGTGGAATTTATAAACGTGGAGCAGGTATCGGTCCGGCTACGGCTTTCCTGTATTCCGGTCCGGCGATCAACATTCTGGCAATTATCCTCACTGCTCGTATTCTGGGGATGGAAATGGGAATTGCCAGAGCTGTGGGAGCTATCGTTTTCAGTGTTGTGATCGGACTCATTATGGGATTCGTTTTTCGCAAAGATGAAGAGGAGAAAATACAACAACAAATGCTGATGCCGGAAGTTGATGAAGACCGACCCTTCTGGCACAATCTGGTTTTCTTCGCTTCCATGATATTTATTTTGATCTTCGCTAATTGGGCAAAACCCGCAACTGAATCCGGTTTATGGAATGCGATTTATAGTGTTAAATGGATTATTACTACTATCTTTTCAATTGGTCTGGGAATTATCTTAATAACGATCTACAAAATGAAATTATGGAAAATGGCCGCTACTGCAGCTGCCGTAATCATCACTGGTTTTGCTTCCGGTTGGAATCCAATGATCACCTTTGTAGTCGGCATGATCGGTCTTTCCTATTTCACCAGCAAAGACGAAGGAGAAGTAGGTGAGTGGTTTTCTTCCACCTGGGATTTTGCCAAACAGATTTTACCATTGCTCTTTTTTGGAGTGATTGTTGCCGGTTTGCTGTTGGCACGACCTGGAAATGAAGGACTGATCCCGTCTGAGTGGATC
>DAOUVH010000177.1 GCA_030667725.1 Candidatus Cloacimonadota bacterium
CTCTTTCCAATATTGTTTAATAAATAGAGTAACGCAAACATTTAATGTTGACTTTGCGAAGCAAAACGACATATTCTTTTGTTTGCGGAAAACAGTGTTTCTGAGGTGATGTACAATTCTGCGTCATCCTGACGATTCTTTCATGTTGTTCTTTTAAGGAAGGATAGACAACAACAAATACTCAATTTTTCCTAACTCTTCGTTAATAGATCAGCAAGAAGACTCCTCAGAGTGACGGGCATCGTTGTTATCCCTCCCAATAAATCGGGAATTGGGAATCCATGTTTTAATGTAATAAGATTCCAGCTTTTGCGGGAATGATAATGTAGGGTCAATTCTCCGAATTGACCGATAAGGTCTGTTAATTCATCAAAATCTAAGGGTCAATTCCCCGAATTGACCGGGTGAAGATTTTTCGGACGATTAAGGGTAAAAAGTTCCTACGTGAATTGTTTTCTTATCCGCAAGTTAACCTTGCGAAGGTCAAGTAAAGCAAGAAGTTCTAAAACCTTAGCAAGGTTTCAATATAAAAAAATTCCCTTTGGAATATTCCAAAGGGGATTTTGAATTTAAACTACTAATTAAAATCCACCGGATTTAGTAGCTTCTTTAAGTTGTTTCAGGGTTATTCTGGTTTTTGTAATTTCATTAAGAACTGAAGTTTTATCTGTTCTTTTTTCAGTTTCAGTAAGATAATTTTCAGCTTTATTGAAATTAGAATAAGCTTCAGCTTTCACTTTATCACGCTGCTCAACCAGTTCATCAGCTTTTTCGCCGTAATATACACTTTTATCTTTATACATTTCTTCAAATTCAAGGAACTTTTCGTATTTCTTATATCCGATTTTCTGATGGATGGAAGCTAATACACGGTAAGACTCATAGAGTTCTGCATCGATTTCAATTGCTTTATTGGCATTATGCATTACCTTAGCAAAATCTTCCAAAGCTATATATACATCCGCTAGTCGAAGATATACTTTTGGATTATCGGGAGCAAGAATTATAAGGTCGTTCAAAACCTTAAGAGCTTCAATATTTTGATTTGTTTCTCTATAAGCTCCAGCTAGGTTCATATAAGCTGTTTTATTTTCAGGTTGATCTATAACCATTTGCTTATAATTCTCGATAGCACTTTCCAGTTTACCAGTTTTATGATAACATTTGGCAAGCTTCTTCTGAAGATCATCATCATCAGGAAATGCATTGGAAGCTGTTTCCAGTGGTTTTATAGCTTCATCATAAAATTCCATATTATAAAAAAGGTCACCAAGTGCTTGGAATGCTTCAAAATACTCTTCATCTATTTCAATTGCACTATTGAAAGCTTCTTTAGCTTGATCTGTATATTGCAGCTCAGCATAAATATTTCCAATACTCAGCCATACTTCTTTGTTATCTTCAAGTTCTGTTATCTTTTCAAGTGCTTCAGCAGCAAGTTCAAATTCTTCCATTATTAAATATGATTTACTTAAGTAATTAAGAACATCTTTATCTTCCGGTGCAATTTCCAAAGCATTATTGTAATATTCAACAGAAACAGTAAAATCTTTTTGTATAAATTTAATGAGACCAAGGTAAAAATATCCGTCTCTATTTTTAGCATCTATATCAATAAGATTTAGAAAAGTCTCTTCTGCTGATGTATAGTTTTTACTGCTAAAATGCTGCACTCCAATATTGAGTAATTTCTCAATTTCACCGGCACCCAGTTCCTGGATCTTTGGAATAAGTTGTTCTGAAATGGTCTGTTGTCTTTGCTTACTGTTTTTCTCAACACTAAAGGATGTTACGCTCACTTCTTTAGACTGCATACTATAGATCTTAGCAACAATCTTAAAGCTTGATCCGGATTCTGATGAAACAGTTCCCCAGATAACAACATTAGCACCAAGTTCACTACCCATAGTGGCAATATCTCCTGTTCCAGCATAGGAAAGATTAGTTATTCCAGATGCTTTGAAAACTTTCTCAGATTCTTTAGTGCTTATCAGTTTGATATCATCGAATTCTTTAAAAACTGTAGAAAAATCTCTCTTCATTAAAGAATTGGCAACATAATCGCTTTCTCTATCACTATTACTGAAATCGAGTATGGCTACCTTTTGTGCATCTGCTAAAAGAATGCTGCTTATAACAAGTAACATTAGCATGAATATTATAATTTTCTTCACGTCTCCTCCCGTGTATTTATTTTTTAATAATTTCAAAACTTTTTAACCTGCAATAAAACGCAAGTTTTTTAATTTATCAGAAGAATGAATCTATTAACTTCTTCTTATATAATAATATCAATAAAACTTGTCGAATGTCAAACTGTAATTATATAAGATATCAATTTCCCTTTTTGGAACTCAATTGTGCAATTTTGCATAAGTGCTACATTGCTTACGCCGATAAAATTTTTAACATGATCTGCTTCTGTAACCGGATATTTAAATCCTTGTAGAGTGAGACCCTTAATTGGAGACAATGAGAAAAAAGATACAGTTTGTCCTGGCTGTAGTTTAAGTTCATATTTGCCTTTAGTAAAGAGATTCATCACACCAAAGTTATCATAAATCTCTAAAGGAATAGATTCATCATAATTTTGAAAGATGAGGATATTACCTAAAGTATGATCAGCTCTTTTACCGAATGCAGAAATGATTTTTATCTTAGTTGGATTTAGCATTAATGCATAATTAAGAGCTTTTTGCAGGTCAGTGTGGTTCTGCTTGGTAATCTCTATAAATTTTGATTCAGAGAAAAACTCCAAATTTTCATAAGTGATTGAATCAAGATCGCCAATAATATAATCTGGTGTGATCTGCTGTGATCTGCAAAGATTTGCTCCCCCATCTGCAGCAATAATGATATCAGCATCTTTCAGGATTTTACCAATATTTTGGACTACTTCTCCATCGGCAATTATTGCTATAATATTCTTTTCCATTTTCAATTCCTTTTTCTGCTGACATTTTGGGTATTCTTTCAAAGCTGGTCAAGTTTGAAAAAAAATATTTATTCCTAAAATAAACGATTCTCGTTCCCAAAGCCCACTTTGGGAACGCAATGACAATTCTGAATTTTGCAGAACCTTTTTTTATATAAACCCAAGAGTTTTACATATTATGCATTCCCAATCAGGGGATTGGGAACGAGACCAATTTACAATCGTTCAATTCAGGTTATTACTAAAGTTTTTTATTATAAGATTGAATTAATACTTTAAGAACAGAATCGACGAGAATGCCGGTAAAACCCATAACAATGAAGTAGATCAACATTTCCGGATATTTCAGCAGGTAACGAAAATCCAGAAGCCTAAATCCCATCCCACTATCAACTCCCAGCATTTCTGCAGCGATTATTACCGTCCAACCTAACCCCCAGATAATTCGAAATAGATTTAATAAAGCGGGAAGTGTAAGCGGAAGTTCAATGTGAACAAACATTTGTAATTGAGAAGCTCCCAAAACATTTCCTTCATCAAGGTATTCATGTGGAAGATGTGAGAATTGATCTGATGCTGCAATTAGAGTAGGGAAGAACAATGTAATAAACATAATGAATGTAACCGGACCTTCACCTAATCCAAACCATATTATGGCAAATGGTAACCAGGCAAATGGAGAAATATGGCGGATGAAATTGATGATCGGCAGGAACAGGTTGTTCACTAATGCTGAGTAATGCAGCATATAACCACCCAAGATCCCGGTTAACCAGGCAATGATTGCAATAATAGTTACA
>DAOUVH010000107.1 GCA_030667725.1 Candidatus Cloacimonadota bacterium
CTGATCACTACTTTTTATTTTGGTAAGAAGAAAAATGACCGTACATTCTTATTCCCACCAATTCTTAGGCAATCTGTAATAGAAGCTAAACCATCTGTAGGGGATCACATTCTGGTCTATGCCACACAGGAATATGACACATTGATCGAATATTTGAAAACCTATAACAGAGAAAAATTTATTGTTTATGGCTTCAATGTAGATAAGATCGAAGGAAATCTTACTTATAAATCTTTCAGTAGAAGCGGATTTCTGGATGATCTGGCAGGATGCAGAGCAGTAATCGCAACAGCCGGATTTACCTTAATGACAGAATCCTTCTATTTAGGGAAACCTTATCTGGCTCTGCCTATGAAGGGGCAGTTTGAGCAGGTATTAAATGGTTTAATGCTGGACGAATTGGAGTACGGCAAAAGTGTACTCGATCTGAAAAAAGAAAATATCTCAGCTTTTTTGTACGATATTCCAGAATATACAAAAAATCTGAAAAACTATGAGCACAAAGATAATAGTGCCATTACTGAAATGCTGGACTTGATCCTGGTTAACGATTGTCAGTTGCTTCTCGACTTTCATGATAAACGTAAAACAATATTTCATTTTGACGAAAAGTAATGAGAAGAAAGAATCTTGCTATTCCTGCGGGATGATAAAAAGAATGAGTTCTGCATAATAGAGTGTTTTTGTAAGAAAATAAAAAATAGTGTCTTTGCGAGTTTGTCTTCTTGCTGTTACTAATGAAGCAATCTCTTGTTTCTGTAGGCGACATTGTGCAATGTCGCTTTCGAGTTTTAGATTTCTTCGTGAGAATTCCAATATAAGAAATCTCGCAATGACAATTAGGAATTCTGCTTATCCTGCGGAAAAAAATGGAGATGGTAATATGAAAAATTTAATTCTGATAATTTCGTTGATATTATTTATGAGCTGTTCCAATAAACAAAAGGAAGAAGAAATTCTTTTCAACGAAGCGGTAACGTTGTTTAAGCAAAATACTAACATTGATAGTTTACCCAAAGAAGCTATAACTAAACTTAATGTTATTTTATCAAAATTCCCCGAATCAAAATTAGCTATAAGTATTGAATCAGAGGAAAAAAAATTATTCGTTAATGATCATGGATTTCTGACATATTATAAAATTTTAGAATTAGATAAGAGTTTAATAAAAAATGAGAAAGCTCAAATTATTTTTGATGAAGCTTGTGGCTTATTGAGAAACTCAACAAATGAAGATAGTATCTCAGCTCAGGCAGTGTTAAAAATAAAAACGATTATGATAGATTATCCAAAAACAAAACTTGCAAAAAGCCTGGAATTAAATGTGCAGAAAATCCCCTTATATAATTCAGAATCATTAACATTTACCGAGTTGATCGAATTAGATGATAAATTAATATCGACAAAGAAAGCAAATAAACATGAAATCACAGGAACACTTTCGAACCTTGCAGCTCAAAGTATAGCATATTATAAAACACCCAAAACACATGGAGGGGGAGGGGGAAGTTTTAAAGGATCAATTGAAGAGTTCGTGAATTTAAAAGATTATGGTAAAAATCCAAATGTTTTAAGCAAAGTGAATAACAAGTATGAAATAATCGAACTCCAAGATGATTATTTAATATTACAAGGAAAAAGCAAGTTCTGGAAGGTTCAAATAAAAGTAAATGGTAAAACCGGGGATATTGAGTTAATTTCCCAAACAAGAAATAATTGATCTATTAATGAAAAGACTTGGAACAAGCATAATATTCGTTAATGATAAAGAGGAAATCCTGCTTTTCCTGCGAGATGACAAACAAGGATTACCTTACCGCAATATGTGGGATGTTCCCGGTGGACACGTAGAAGAAAATGAAACTCCCAAAGAGTGCATCGTGCGTGAAATGAAAGAAGAGATGAACATTAATCTGCAGGATTTCCAACTGCTCTGCCAAAAAGAATTCCATGACAGAATTGAATATACTTATTGGAAAAAAGCTAATCTGATTATCTCTGAGATCAACCTGATGGAAGGACAGCGATTAAAATGGTTCACACAGCAGGAAGCGGTCTACACAGAACTTGCTTATGGATTTAATGAGATCGTAGAGGAGTTTTACCAGACAATTATTGTATACAATACTAAAAGCCCGTTATAAGATCGAACTTACAGCTTAATATTTTACCTGATTAACTTTCAATCAATTGGTTTTCCTAAATTCTTTCTCAATTTACTTCTATACTCATCATCTCAGTTTCTCTCTTTATAATAAACCAATAAATACTAATTTGCTTGACATTGAGTTTTTAGTTTATTTATTTACTAATAAAAAATTTAAGAAGAACATTAATGTTCAAACACCTATGGAAACCGGAAAAAATTTAGAATCATTTGGAAGTTTTCATGAAACAGATATTAACAGTTTTAATTTTACTATTTTGCATCCTGCTATTAATGTCACCCGAATTATTTGCAGAAACAGAGTCGGCAACTTTATCATGGCAGAAACATTTTTTTTATGATGGTTGGGTAAAGACCTACTCCAGCTCTGAATTAGACAAAGTAAACCCCTTTGAAGAAATTGGACAATACAATGCCGCAAATTTATTTGATCGGAATAATAGGACAGCCTGGGCAGAAGGCATACCGGGTGACGGCATTGGAGAAGTGATCTACTTCACGATCGGTAAGAAACTGAAGAAGAATATCTTCATTGAAAATGGTTACCAAAAATCAGAATCTTTGTATGAAAAAAACAACCGTATCAAAACTGCAAAGCTCACCATCTTCGTCACTTTTATGCTGCCAGGCGATGTTACGGAAATCGGCTCGTCTTTACAATGCCGTCAATACGATGAACAGCAGGTTATCAACCTTCTGGATATTTACGGATATCAAAAAATAAAATTCCCCTTCGATCAGGAAAGACTAAGAGACTTCAGTGCTAAAACAATAGCTCTATTTGAAAAAGACTACCGGGAAGAGATCGAAAGAAGGAATGATTATACATTGGGGTTTTCCATCGATTGTTATACGGGCTATGTCATACGCTTGGAGATATTGGATATTTACAAGGGCGGTAAATGGAACGATACCTGTCTCACCGATATCTGGTTCAGTTCAGAGGATGAAATCAAACGTATTCCGGTAAATCAAACTATTACTTCAGTTTTTCAAAACGAAGATGGGAATATCTATATCAACACCGATAAACAGGAGAACCTCTCGCTAATAAGTATTACAGAACTGACAGCAAGTGAACCATTCACATTGGAAATCATGCAGGTGAGCCCCGATATGGAATGGGCGCAGATCGATCAGATATTTGGTCACGCAGGTACAGGAAGAGTAGAAGAGATCAATCATCTCTACAGCGTTAGGTTGAGACACAGAGTAGATTATTCCCTAATGCCGGGCGTCTTCGGCATCCATGGCTTTGCCACTAAAAATAACGGCTTATACGTTAATACCAATATGGGGCTCCTCAATCTGAGAAACATATTACGGAAACTGGAAAGAGATATACTACTGAATGATGAATAACAGAATTGTAAGAATAATCTGACAATGTTAATTTCGTAAACAGGTTTATATCATCTGTTGATCTTGCATAACTATAAAAATTATGTAGTTTAACATTTATTAAACAGGGAGAGATTAAAATGAAAACAAGATTTTTGTTGATGCTATTATTGTTTATTGTGATTCTAAGTGGAAATCTTTTTGCAGAAGAAAAGGAAGAATTGATTCCCACCTTTGCCGGCAGTAAGCCTGTGTATGATGACGCACTGGGTTATAATGAATTTTATGTTTGTGTTGGAGACTCAGCTAATGGAAAGCCAGATATTAAGAGGATAGAAGGTTATGTACGTCATAGATTTTGCGGTCTTCCTAAAGGACGTTCTGCTTTTGAAATGTTTAAAAATTATGAAGAAGCCATTTTAAAGATGGATGGTACTGTATTCCCGATATCAAATAAAAAAGTATGCATAAAAGCTTTTATGAAAAAGGGTCATCCTGGCCATGGTATGATGAACTATGAATATATGCGTTTGAAAGATATAGCTCATACTTATTTCTCCGGAATGATACCTACTGATACAGTAGATCATTACATAGCTATTGCAGTAGCTAACGTTGATGGAAAAGGAGTATATTCATTAATAACAGTTGAAACAAAACCAATGGACAAAGGAATGGTATCATTAGAGAATTTAGATTCCGGCTTAGTAACAAAAGGTCATATTGCGATTTACGACATCTATTTTGAAACCGGTAAATCTGAAATTAAGGGTGAATCTTACGATGCTTTAAATATGATAGCTGAATATTTAAAAGCACATTCTGATAAGCAATATCTGGTGGTTGGTCATACGGATAATGTCGGTGATTTTGATGCAAACATTACACTCTCGGACGCAAGAGCTAATGCAGTAGTGAATAGTCTGATAGTAGATCATAGTGTTAATAAAGAACAATTAAAATCTCATGGAGTTGGACCTGCTGCACCCGTATCAAGTAATTTAACCGATGAAGGAAAAGCAAAGAACAGACGCGTGGAGATAGTTGAGAGATAATTACAAACTGAATTTACATACAGATTTAATGAGATCATAGAGGGATTCTATCAGACTCTCATATTATCCCCTTAATGAGGAAAATTATTAAGATATTTTCCTCTATTTAGAGAAAATAATATATTTATTAATGGTTAAATTTAACTTTCCGAATCTTAATTGAAAGAATGCAAAAACAAAAGCCTGATCAGAGATCAGGCTTTTAAGGAATTGATTCTTCTTACTTAAAACAACTTATAACTCAACCCTAAGCCAAGTGTCTCTTTAAATTGAATTTCATCAATAATCATTTCATTGTAAAGAAGTTGAACATAAAGTTTAAGATTTATCAAACTTGTTAAGCTGATATCAACATTGTGTTGCCAATCCATTCTTACCTGTTTCCAATCATCTTCATTTTCCTGTCCTTCCAAACTTTCAGATTCAGAATAAACAATAGGTTTATAAAGATTTAATGTGGTGGAATATTTGATCACATTTTCGGCAAATGGTTTCTTGAATTCACCAACGAATTCTACGCCGCCATCATTTGTGCTTTCGTCCAAATTGCTGTCAAAATAATGTTTGAACGCTCCACCGAGTCGAGTACTTAGTTCCTGCGTATCATCTTTAATAAAAACTTTAGCTATACCAAAGGTTTCGGTA
>DAOUVH010000178.1 GCA_030667725.1 Candidatus Cloacimonadota bacterium
GTTTCTTCAGCACCTGTAATCCCAATAGATGATCCCACACTTCTTTTTATAAATGCAGGGATGAACCAATTCAAGGATATTTTCCTTGGGAAGCATAAGCCAAAATATAAAAGAGTTGTGAACAGCCAGAAATGTATTCGTGCCGGGGGAAAACATAACGATCTGGATGAAGTTGGAAGAGATGGATATCATCACACTTTCTTTGAAATGCTGGGTAATTGGTCGTTTGGAGATTATTATAAAAAGGAAGCAATAGAATGGGCTTGGGAACTACTTACCGATGTCTGGAAGCTTCCCAAAGATAGACTCTATGCAACTGTTCATAAATCTGATAAAGAAGCTTATAATATCTGGGAAGATGAAACTGATATCAATAAATTTCATATTGAATATCATGGAGATATAGATAATTTCTGGGAAATGGGGAATACCGGTCCGTGTGGTCCCTGCTCAGAGATCCACATTGATAGAGGTGAGGAATTTTGTAACATGAAGGATGACCCAAATCATCAATGTAAAGTAAATGGAGATTGCCATCGATATATTGAACTTTGGAATCTTGTTTTCATTCAGTTCAACAAAGAAGAAAATGGAAAACGAAATCCTCTTAAAAATAAATATGTAGATACAGGAGCTGGTTTTGAGCGGTTATGTCAGGTTCTACAGAATAAAAACTCCAACTATGAAACAGATGTTTTCCAACCCTTAATAGAAGAGATTGAAAAAGTATCAAAAGAAAAATACTATACAGATGAACGCGGAACTTCGCATCGTGTGATAGCTGACCACATAAGAGCTTTAGTTTTTGCAATTGCAGATGGAGGAATGCCTTCTAATGAAGGAAGAGGTTATGTATTGCGCCGCATTTTGCGAAGAGCTGCTCGTCATGGTCACTTACTGAATATGAAAGAGTCTTTTCTTTACAAACTTGTTGATGTTGTGGTAGATTTGATGGGAGATCATTTTACTGAATTAAAAGAAAAACAGATTCACGTTAAAATGATAATCAAAGCAGAAGAAGAGAGATTTAATGAAACACTTGATAAAGGGCTCAAGAAGTTTAAAGAAATTATAGATACTCAGGATAAAATACGAAATTTAATATTTAATGATCCTAGAGTTTTGAATTTTGTTAAACAATCAACTTTTAATTATAAACAAATTCCAATTGAAATTCAAAATCAGTTGATGTCAAAATTGAAGATGGAAAAATCATTATCTGAAAGGATTAAAACATTATCATTTAAAGAAATATTTAATAAATTTTCTAAAATAGGTAGAATTTCTAATAAAGAAGCCTTCATGCTTTACGACACATTCGGATTTCCATTAGATCTCACAAAGATTATGGCAAAAGAGAAAGGATTGAGTGTTGTTGAAGAAGGATTTAAGATCGAGATGGAAAAACAGCGTCAGCGTGCTCGCGATGCTGCAAAATTTGATCTGAAAACAGATGAGATAGAATGGGTAGGATTATCTGATTCTGTTCCAACAGAATTTGTAGGTTATACTGAAAATTCATCAACCTGCAAAATCATTAAATATAATTTAGAAAATGATAATATAAAAATTGTATTGGATAAAACTCCATTTTATGCTGAATCCGGCGGGCAAGTTGCAGATACCGGAAAGATATTCAACAAAGATTGTGAGATAATAATTACTGATGTTCAAAAAGATGCAGACCAATTTATTCATTTCGGCAAATTGCAAAAAGGAGAGATTAACAACAAAAAATTTACTGCAGAAATTGATATTGAAAGACGAATGGATATCGCCAGAAATCATACAGTTACACACATTTTGCATAAAGCACTCAAAAGCGTTTTGGGAGATCATATTCAGCAGAAAGGTTCCTATTTGCATCCCGATCATCTACGTTTTGATTTCACTAATTTTAGGCAGGTTGATAAGCATGAACTTGATATTATAGAAAGAGCTGTGAATGAGAAAATTCGTGAATGTTTACCTGTTATAACTGAGATAATGAATATTGAGAAGGCAAAAAAAGAAGGTGCCGTTGCATTATTTGGTGAGAAGTATGATGAGACAGTTAGAGTTATGAGCATCGGTGATTATTCCAAAGAACTTTGTGGTGGAACTCATTTGAAATTTACAGGAGAGATTGGACTTTTCAAAATTACTTCTGAGTCATCAATTGCTGCCGGTATTCGCAGAATTGAAGCAATAACCGGTGTGCAGGCTGAAAAATATGTTAAAATCTTGGAAGACGAAATTGATGAGATCGGACGTCAGTTGAACGCACCGTCAGCATCAGTTCTTGAAAAGATTAATAAAATGATCATCGAGAATAAAAATTTACATGTTCAACTGAAAACATTCCGTGTGAAATCTGCCGGAAGCACTTTAGGTCAGCTTATTCAAAATGCAATAGATATTGATGGAACTAAAGTCATCATTTCTAAGATCAATATTCAAAATCCAGGTATGTTGCGGCAGATTGGTGATCAGTTAAGAGATAAAATGAAATCTGGAATTGGTGTTCTCTTTGCCGGTGTTGAAGGAAAGGTTTCCATTCTTACAGTTGTTACAAAAGATCTTACAAATAAATATCATGCAGGGAAGATCATCGAAAAAGTTGCTGAACTTGTAGATGGAAAAGGTGGCGGACGACCAGATATGGCGATGGCAGGCGGGAAAAATGCTGATAAAATTATTGAAGCAATAAAGAAAGTGCCGGAAATAATTAGGAATCTGAAACAGGATTAACAAGAATCCCAAGATGAAAAGATAAAATGTTTTGGAAGCTGGAGCTTCCTTAAAAATTTTCGTCCAAACCGGAAGATTCGGACGAAGAAGAGAGTAAAAAAAAATGATAAAATATATTTTCATACATCCTGAAAATCCTGCTTCCAACAAATGAAAAAAATATTAGTTATTCGTCTTAGTTCTTTGGGAGATATTGTCCTCACTCAATCGGCAGTACAGGCTATAAAGAGAGAATTTCCAGATGCACAGATCCATTATCTCACAAAAAAAGTATTTGCTCCGATAGTAGAAATGTTCAATTGCGTGGATGAGATCCATTATTGGGAAAATAAATATACACTTCTGAATAATCTCAGGAAGATCAAGTTCGATATGGCAATTGATCTTCATTCTAAGTTCAATACGTTTATCATAAAAAGTTTTATTAATGCAAAACAAACAGTTACATATAATAAAAAACATTTTTTACGCAGGCAAATTGTAAAGAAAAAAACAAATAGAACAATATCATCGACAGTTGGATTGTATTTCACTGCATTAAAGAAAATTGGAATCGAAAGTGAAATATCTGAGCCTAAATTATTTCCTGCTAAAGATATTCAAATGCCTAAGATATTTCCAGCAAGCAAACCAGCAAAATATATTGGACTTTTCCCCGGAGCACTTCATAAAACAAAGCAATATCCAGTTAAACAGTTAGCAAAATTTATCAATTCAGTCCCCGTAGAATTGGGCTGTAGATTTGTGATCTTTGGTTCAAAAACCGAGATTGCTCTGGCGTATAAACTGAATTCCATAACTGAAACTGATGTCATTGATCTTTGCGGGAAGTTAGATCTAAAGCAGCTTGTATTTGCAATAAGTAAAATAGATACAGTTATCACAAATGATAGTGGTCCAATGCATATTACGGCTGCATTGGAGAAACCACAAATTGCTATTTTTGGAGCAACTCATCCCAAGCTGGGATTTGCTCCCATGAATACAAAAGCTA
>DAOUVH010000151.1 GCA_030667725.1 Candidatus Cloacimonadota bacterium
AATGTAATTGATATCTTTGAAAGATCAGATGCTAATTTTTTATTATTCTTAACAGCATAATAAAATTCTTTGATCAATGCAAAAAAAGGATCTATATGGGAAGAACTGCATGTGTAATCAAAAATATGATATTTATCCGTTAAAATATGGTAACGGAAAAGCGTAAGTACATTACTTTTCCCCAAACCTTTGCCTGCAGAAAGAGAGATGATCTTTCCATTGTCTTTACTAATAATAGGAATATAATCAAGCAATCTATGAGAATAATCTTCACGAACAATATAATCACTGAATTGAATATTATTAACAATCGATATTTTTCTGGAGAAGGGGTATTTTTTTGGTTGGATCAGGTTGATCTGTTGAATTATACTTTCAGCATCTTTAAATCTATCTTTTGGATCTTTTTCTAATAATTTTAAGATTATTTTCTCCAGATCGTCAGGGATATCAGGATTTAACTCAGTTGGGAACTTAGGGAATAAATTGAATTCATCACCAGCTAGAATTGTAGTAAGCTGTTCAATCGTATACGGTAAGGTTCCTGTAGTGATCTGATACAACATTACACCAAGCGAATAAAAATCACTCTGAGTAACAACTTCGTTCCCCATAAAAATTTCCGGAGCTACATAAGGTAGAATACTGCCAATTCTCTGGTTAGTTCTTTCAATGTCTATCTTCGTGAAACCATAATCCATTAATTTCAGAACGGGTTGATTTTTCTTGATCTTATATACTACATTATTCGGTTTAAGATCTCTATGTATAATATTCTGGCTATGCAACGCACTTAAAGCATAACAGATCTGAACAATAATATCATAAAATAATTCTTCATTGGATTTACGGTATCTGAAATTAGAAAGTGTTTTCCCTTCATAATACTCACTTAGATAATATATATGATTCCCAAAAGTGCCAAAGTCTTCCACCTGTATTAAATTGGGATGATGCAATTTGGTAATATGATGCATATTTTCAGCAGTGAATTTTTCATAAAGGCTATCTGCATCAAGCATCTGGAATAACTTAAGAACATATTTTTTCTGGGTTCTCAGATCGTTTACTTTATATACGGTTGCCCAATTCCCGGCACCCAATTTTTTCTCAACTTTATAACGCGAGTCAATTATCATTATTCACTCCTTACCTGCATTCCTTTATTAATTAGTCCATATTCGTTGTCAAGAAAGTGATTTATAGATATTAAAATATATTAATTTTTTGTTAGCATTATGATAATTTAAGATCAGATAACAAAAAAGGCGATGCTCATGCATCGCCTTAAAATCATCATGTGAAGATCATTTCATTTTCGCTACAATTTTTGTTACAATTTTCTGGAATTCTTTCGCAGAAGCTTGTGTTTCATGATCCGTAAGAAAAGCTTTTCCAGAATCTCCGGATTTCACAATATCAACATCAATAGGAATATTTCCTAACACATCAATATTAAAATCACTTGCAGCTTTCTCAATTCCAAGACCCGCAAAAATATCGGTTTTTTCACCGCAATGAGGACAAACAAATGTACTCATATTCTCAATAATTCCTAAAACCGGAACATTCATTTTTTGAGAGAATTTTATAGTTTTTCTTGCATCTAATAATGCAATATCTTGCGGAGTGGAAACAATAAGAGAACCATCTACTTTTTTTAGTGTTTGAACAACACTTAATGGTTCATCTCCGGTTCCCGGAGGGGAATCCACAATCAAGTAATCAAGTTCCGGCCATTGAATATCCTGCATAAATTGCTTTATTACACTTATTTTTATGGGTCCCCGCCAAATGATCGGATCGTCTGGATTCTCTACTAATGTTGCAATTGTAAGTGCATAAAGGTTATCTGTTACTTTAATAGGTTCAGGGAATTCCCCTTTTGCTTTCATTTGAAGTTTTTCACCTTCTATTCCCAACATTTTTGCTATTGAAGGACCATGAATATCAACGTCAAGGATCCCTACTTTATAGCCCTTCGCAGCTAAACCATAAGCAACGTTAACTGCTACAGTGCTTTTGCCAACTCCACCTTTGCCGCTTATTACAATTAACCTATGCTTGATCCTATCCAAATTTGCTTCAATACGCATATCTTCTTTTGTTTTTTCTGGTTTTTTAAAATCAACAGGTTCCATTTTTCCTCCATTTACTACCCGTGTATTTATTATTTTTATTAACTTTAATTTAACTAATCTTTGACTAATGGCAAATAAAAGTTTTAGCAATTACTGTCTATGAAATTGTTAACTCTTTATTTCGTGAACCTAAATTGAAAAAGGGAAGAAATTCATTGACTAATTGAACAGTTCTGAAATTGAAAAAGCAAATCAAAATGGAGAAGAAAAAATTATGAAAGCTGTTATTCTGGCTGCAGGAATGGGGAAAAGATTACAAAAAGTATCAGGCGGTCTTCCTAAAAGTATGATCAAGATCGGAAAAAGTTCAATAATTCATCATCAAATTGAAAATTGCATGGATGTTGGGATCAACGATTTTGTAATTGTTTTAGGATATAAAATGGAACAATTGAAAGCTCATATTCTAGAAAAAATAAAAAGTGAACAAGTTACTTTTGTTGAAAACCCAATTTATGATACTACAAATACACTTTATTCCTTATGGCTTACTAGAGACTACATGGATGACGATTTCATCTACTTTAATGCTGATGTTCTCTTTCAAAGTGGACTTCTCAGAAAGATATCTAAGAATTCACAGTATTCCCAGTTATTATTAGAAACAAAATCTTGTGCAGAAGAAGAAGTCAAAATGATAATTGATGAAGAGATGCGCATTCTACAGATCAGTAAACAGCTTCCCATTCCACAATGTGCAGGTGAGTTTATTGGTATCGGGAAATTTAATAAAGATATTCTTGAACGCTTTGTGCATTATCTCCAATTTGGTGTTGATAGTGGGCAATCTAACAATTATTTTGAATATGCTGTTGATCTGCTTGCTAAGGATAAAATATTGAAAGCAACTCCTACAGACGGTATCCCATGTATTGAGATTGATTTTCCAGAAGATCTGGCACGAGCGAAGGAGATGTTCTCTCTTTAATAAGGAAAATTAATGAAAAAGTTGTTACTCATTGGCATTAATGCCAGGTATACTCATTCAAATCTTGCCTTAAGATATCTCAGAAATTTTATTGCTGATCTTGAATACAAAACTGAGATATTTGAGTTTTCCATTAATCAAGATATGCTGGCAATACTGGAGCAACTTTCTAACGAAGAACCGGATGTACTGGCATTCTCCGTTTATATTTGGAATACTGAGATTATCTATTCATTATTACCGGAGATCAAGAAGATTCTGCCTGATTCAAAGATCATTCTTGGTGGACCGGAAGTAAGTTACAACCCGGAAGAATGGTTAGCCAAATTCTCTGAAATTGATTACATTGTCTGTGGTGCGGGTGAAGCAGGATTCAGATATCTTCTGAAAAGTAGATTACACATAGGAAATCCGATAATTAGAAAGAAAAATCCAAATTTTTCTGAGATCCCGTTTGCTTATCTTCCCTCAGATTTCCCAGAGATAAAAAAGAAATACATCTACTACGAATCCAGTAGAGGATGTTCATTCAAATGCAGCTATTGCCTATCTTCACGTGCAGATCAGGCTTTGGAATTTCGCGATCTGGAAATTGTGAAAAAAGAATTAACATTTCTTATTGAACAAAAACCAAGGATCATCAAATTTGTTGACCGCACTTTTAATATTAACAAGGAACATTCCCGTGAAATCTGGAAATTCTTGATTGATCTTGCACCAAATATGACGTTCCATTTTGAAATTCATCCGGAATTACTTGATGAGGAAGATCTGCAAATTTTAACAAAATGTCCAAAAGGATTATTCCAATTTGAAATTGGCATTCAATCTACCAATCCTGAAACATTAAAAGCAATTCACCGATCCGGTAATTGGAATAAAACTGCTGATATTGTTCATCAACTTATCTCATTTGGCAACATACATATTCATGTTGATCTTATTGCCGGCTTACCTTTTGAAAATATGCAGGGGTTTGAAAAATCATTTAATGATATCTTCACTTTGAATGCTGATCATTTTCAACTGGGCTTCCTCAAAGTTCTGCCTGGAACTGAAATGGCTGAAAATGCTGATGAATTCGGGATCATATCAACTAAAAGAAGTCCTTATATTATTTTAAGAAATAGTTGGTTATCTTTTGATGACCTAAACAAAATTCACAAGATCGAGACATTATTAGATGTATTTTCTAATTCAAATAAATTCAAGAC
>DAOUVH010000304.1 GCA_030667725.1 Candidatus Cloacimonadota bacterium
ATAATGAGTTGGCTGGATCCAAGGAATAAGTTGATTTTTATGGGATTTATCAAGGTTATTGAAATCCATGAATTTTCTAATCTTTATTATTTTATCTTTGTGTAAAGTTGGAACGTAAACTCCTTCAATGTTGGCAAGCGCAGCAAGTTTCTCAACTCGGCTTTTTTGTTTTGTTTTTTTTAGAGCATCCTTGATCTCTATTATTGCATCTTCACCATCACCAATAAGGAAGGCATCAAAGAAAATCGAAAGCGACATTGGATTTGCTCCAGCTGGACCACCACCCAAAATTATCGGATCATCTTCATTTCTTTCAGTGTTCAAAAGTGGGATATTTGCCAACTCCAACATATAAAGAATATTGGTGAATGTAAGTTCAGATTGAAGGGTGAAACCGATTACATCGAAATCTGAACAGGCAATTGAACTTTCAATTCCAAAAAGAGGTAGCTTATTTTGTATAAGTAATTCACCAAAATCCGGCCAAGGTGCATAAACACGATCTGCAACTGCATCTTCTTCGTTATTAAGAATTGTATAAAGAATTTTGATTCCCAGATGTGAAAAACCAATTTCATAAACATCGGGGAAGGCAAGACAGAAATTTACACAATTATCGGAAGGAGTTTTCCCATAACTGTTAAGTTCATTATTTATATAACGTGCAGGTTTAAGAACGGACGCCAGCAGGTGTTCGTATATTACTTTATTCATTAATATTGATCTTATTCGTCGTAATTAAAAGGGCTCTTTTTATCTTTGAAAAGCAGTTCATCCAGATGATCAATAGTATCATTAATAACTATTACCTCAGGTTTCTCAATCTGCTCCAACATAACAATTTCATCTTCTTTTTCCACTTCAGGAACAACTCTTTTGCTAGTATTATCAACTGGTTTTTCTATCTTCTCTTTCGGATTTATCTGCATTCCCGTATCAGCCTTTTTAAAAGGCGGCCATACGAGAACTCCGTCTTTATATAAATTAATTACAAAATAAGAGAGGAAAATAATAACAATGATAAGCAGCATAACGGAGAATATCTTTGTAGGAATTAAATATTTCTTAGGTTGAGGGGCATTGCTTTTAAATATATATTGTGGCGTATCATTAAATTGGTTTTGCAAAAGATCATGGATTTCGTCCTCACCAATCTCCAGTGCTTTTGCATAAGTTAATATCATAGCTTTAGCATAACCAACTCCACCAAGATCATCAAAGAGATTATTCTCAACATTTTCCAAGAGACGCACATTTAATTTTGTGATTTCAGAGATATCTTCAAGGCTCAGATTTTTCGTTTCTCTTAATGTACGTAAATATTTTCCTATACTTATATTCTCTTCAAAATTCTCCATAGTCTTTACCTCAAATTATTAATTAATATAATTCCAACGATAACTCCAGCAGTATCGTAAGCCAGATCTTGCCAACTAAAATCGGTCTTTTTTAGTTTTTTATCACTATACTCTTTTGCTGTCCCCAAGGCAAGCGTAAATGAAGCTGCAAAATAAACACTTTTTTTGTGGGAATGTCCAAGAATATCTTTATTCATTCCATAATTCCAGTAGGTGAGAAATGCACTCCCAGTAAAATGCAAAACTTTATCTTCTCCCAGCCATTTACTTTTTGCCGGTAAAGAGGCAGCCAGCAGGATAATAATAATAATGAATGAATATCTTTTCATATTTCAATATTGCCATCAAACACATGTTCCACTTTCCCGGTTAGGAAGATGTTGTTGTTCTTTAGTTCCACGGTTACACTTCCACCCGGCATTCGCACAACAACTGGAGATGAGAGAATTCCCTTTTCTATTCCGCAAAAGGATGCAGCACAGGCTCCTGTACCACAGGCAAGAGTAGCTCCACTTCCTCGTTCCCATACTTTTATCTCAATTTCATTTTTACTTATTTTCTTCACGAATTCAACATTGATCCCATCTGGGAAATATGCAGGATTATCAATAATGTGTCCCTGGTATTTGGCTATATTCTTAGAAAGAGATTTCATAAAAGTAACAAAATGCAGATTGCCAACCGAGATCAAATTTCCCTTAAGCCCATTTATCTCGACCTCTTCATTCTTGATAAATTCAGGAACTCCAAGATCTGTTGTTACTAGTCTTTCTTCTTTGTCTTTGATCAGCCCGATTTTTATGCCGGCAAGGGTTTCTACTTTTACTTCATCTTTACCCGATTTTTGTGATAGATAATAAGATACACAGCGCAGAGCAGAACCACACATCTTTCCTTCAGAACCATCTGCATTGAACATTCTCATCTTGGCATCGTAAGTTGTAGAATTCAGTAATAAAACTATTCCATCTGAGCCAATGCTGAAATTTCTATTAGAAAGTGTAATTGCAAGTTTAGAAAGATTTAACTTAGGAAGTGGGATATTAATAAAATCGAAATATATATACTCATTTCCCTGAGCGGTCATTTTAAAGAAATCAAGTTTCATAGATTATCAGCCAATTATCTCATCAAAGTTATCGGTAAAATTATAGAATCCGGAATTATTATTGATCCATTTCGCAGCTTTTATTGCACCCAATGCAAG
>DAOUVH010000250.1 GCA_030667725.1 Candidatus Cloacimonadota bacterium
TCTTCTTCAATACGCAGAAGTTGATTATATTTTGCGATTCTTTCGCTTCGACATATCGAGCCTGTTTTAATTTGTCCGGAATTTACAGCAACTGCCAGATCGGCAATAATAGTATCGGAGGTTTCTCCGCTTCTGTGTGATATAACGGTAGTATAATTATTTGTTTTTGCCAGTTCTATTGTATCCAGCGTTTCTGTAAGTGTCCCGATCTGATTAAGTTTTATCAGGATGGAATTTGCTGCATTTTCATCAATACCTGTTTGTAATCTTTCTACATTGGTTACAAAGAGATCGTCACCCATTATCTGGATCTTATCACCCAGTTTTTCTTTCATCAACTTAAATCCCTTCCAATCATCTTCTGCCAAGCCATCTTCGATAGAGACTATGGGATATTTATCTACCAGTTTAGCATAATAATCTACCATTTCTTCAGAGGATAAAGCAACCTTTTCTGCTGTGAGATGATATTTTCCATTCTTATAAAACTCGCTTGCTGCAGGATCAAGAGCGATAGAGATATCTTCACCTGGTCGGTAATCGGCAAGCTCAATTGCCTTCACAATTATCTGCAATGCCTCTTCATTTGATTTAAGATCGGGAGCAAATCCACCTTCATCACCCACGCTAGTTGCATATCCCTGTTGTTTTAAGTATTTTTTTAATGTATGGAAAACTTCTGCATTCATTTGCAGAGCTTCTCTGAATGTTTTAGCGCCAAGCGGCATGATCATGAATTCCTGCAGATCTACTGTGTTATCGGCATGTTGTCCGCCATTAAGAATATTAGACATAGGAACAGGAAGTAATTTGGCATTTGATCCGCCGATATAACGATAGAGCGGTATCCCCTGTTCTTCTGCTGCAGCTCGGGCACAGGCAAGTGAAACACCAAGAATAGCATTTGCTCCAAGCTTCTGTTTATTCGATGTTCCATCAAGTTCCAACATTGTTATATCTATTAATGTTTGCTGGGAAACTTCCATACCAATAAGTTTTGGTGCAATTATCTGATTTACATTTTCAACCGCTTTTAGTACACCTTTTCCGAGGTAGCGTGTGGTATCGCCATCGCGAAGTTCAACTGCTTCGTGTTCACCTGTAGATGCTCCACTGGGAACAGCAGCTCTTCCTCTAATTCCATTTTCCAGATAAACATCAACCTCAACAGTAGGATTCCCCCTGGAATCAAGAATTTCTCTTCCGTAAATTGCATAAATTTCTGACATATCTATCTCCTTCAAAGTAATTAACAATATAGGGAACAAGTGCTCTTATTCCCTATATTCTGTCAAACTTATAAACTCAGTGTTAGTTTTAGATCAGCTTTTAAATATTTTCTCCATTGATTTTACAGAGCCCAGCAACGCAGAAGATTCATAAGGAATAACAACTGTTTTATCGTTATTCTGCACGATCTCACTAAATGCTTTAATATATTTAACTGCCAATAGATATTGAGCCGGATCTGTACCTGTTTTTTCCACCGCGGCAGCAACTTCTTTGATCGCTTTTGCTTCAGCTTCGGCAACCAGGTATTTTCCCCTGGCTTCCCCTTCTGCTCTGGTTATTCTGGCTTCTTTATCACCTTCTGCAACCAGTATCTGAGATCTCTTATCTCCTTCTGCTTCCAAAATCTTGGCTCGTTTGTCTCTCTCGGCTCGCATCTGCTTTTCCATCGCCATTTTGATTTCCTGCGGAGGATTTATATCCTGAAGTTCCACTCGGTTTACCTTAACTCCCCATTTATCGGTTGCTTCATCCAGAATAAGGCGCAGCTTGGTATTAATTGTATCTCTTGAAGTAAGAGTTTTATCCAGTTCCAGTTCACCTATCACATTACGAAGTGTAGTCTGGGTAAGTTTCTCTATAGCATTAGGAAGATTATTAATTTCGTAGGTTGCCTTTGTAGCATCAGTTACCTGGAAATATAAAAGTGCATCAATTTCTATAGAAACATTATCGCTAGTGATCACGTTCTGACGGGGAAAATCATAAACAGTCTCGCGCAGATCTATCCTGCTTTGAGATTTTACTTGTACATATTTATTTCCCTTCATATCTGTTCTGGAGTATCGCCAGTTAATATTACGCGGCTTATCTATTACCGGCCAAATGATGTTCAGTCCACTTTCCAGTGTTCTATTATATTTACCTAACCTCTCGATGATTATTACTTCTGCCTGTTTCACAATAACCAATCCCTTCGAGATTAATATTACGATAAAAACAGCAAATACTATTATTACGATTGTCATACTTCCTCCTTTTTAAGGTGCTAAATTACCAATTTTCTATTCCTCAATTGATGTTACGATAACCTTGTTTCCATCAATATTATTAACCGTAACCCGAGTATCTTTTTTAATTTCCTTATTATCTTCGGAAACAGCTGCCCATTCTTCACCACCGATCTTTACATAACCTTTTTCATTGGCAGGGATTTCCTGTGTAACCTTGCCGGTTTTACCAATCAGAGCTTTAACATTAGTCTCTTCATAGTTGTTTGATATCAGTTTCTTGCTAAACTTTCTACTTAATATGAAAACAATAAGTGTAACAATTGCAAAGGTGAGTATTTGAAACGTAAGTGATGGAATGATTAGAGCTGCAAGCCCTGTAATAATGGCCCCAACTCCAAAACTCAAAAACAGAAATCCTGGTGTGAATATTTCAATGATAATACAAATTATTCCAATTGCCACCCAGATGATCCATGGATCTGACCATAATTCCATAACTTGCCCCCTATTATTCTTTTTCCTCTTTTTTGATCACTTTACCATCTTTATCTTTGTAAATTCTCTTTGTTCTTCTTCCGTATCCCCTATTGTAATTATAACTATAGTTTGAACTCGAACCTCTGGAAGTTCTAATTCCCAATACAAGCATTAATTTATACATAAGTACAAAAATATAATAACTGATGATCAAACCAATGACCAACAGTGTTAA
>DAOUVH010000240.1 GCA_030667725.1 Candidatus Cloacimonadota bacterium
ATAAATTTAAACTTGACGTGAGGAATGATATTTTTATCTTTCATTTAAATTTTATATTAAGGAAATTGTAAATATGATTGAAGTAATTCGTGATAAATGTGTAGGATGTGAACTTTGTTTAAAGGCTTGTGCCTATGATGCAATTGTAATTATAGATAAAATCGCAGAGATAGATATGGATAAATGCACACTCTGTGGTGCCTGTGTAAGTGCATGTCCATTCGATGCTATTCTTATTCGCAAATTCGGGCAGAAATCAATTGATAGAAGTCAATATAAGAATATCTGGGTTTTCGCTGAACAAAAAAACAATGAAATAGCTCCGGTAGTTTATGAACTTTTAGGAAAGGGAAGTGAATTAGCACAGCAGCGTGAATGCGATCTGGTTGCAGTCCTTTTAGGGCACAATGTTGAAGAACTTTCCAAGGAACTTATTGCTTTCGGTGCTGATAAAGTTTTAGTAATTGATGATCTGAGATTAAAGGATTTTCTGGATCTTCCCTATGCAAAAGCACTGACGGAACTTGCAAATAAACATAAACCTGAGATTATACTTTCTGGTGCTTCTGTGGTGGGTCGGTCATTTATCCCTCGAGTTGCAGTGGAATTACATGCCGGCTTAACTGCGGATTGTACAGGTTTGGAAATTGACCCCGACACAAATAATTTGCTGCAAACCCGACCAGCCTTCGGCGGAAATATTCTGGCAACAATTGTAACTCCAAATCATCTTCCGCAAATGGCAACTGTTCGTCACAAAGTAATGGACCCGTTGGAAAGAGATGATTCCAGAGAAGGAACTGTAATTAATGAAACTATTGATTTCTCCGATCTGAAAGATGATACAAAATTTCTGGAGTTCGTAAAAGATGAATCACAAATGGTTAATCTTACTGAAGCAGATTTAGTAGTCACTGGTGGTAGAGGTTTAAAAAGCAAAGATAATTTTGCAATAATCGAAGATCTGGCAAAAGTTCTTGATGGTGCTGTTGGTGCTTCAAGAGCATCTGTTGATGCAGATTGGATATCATATCCACATCAGGTCGGACAGACTGGAAAAACAATTAAGCCCAAAATATATATTGCAGTTGGAATTTCCGGAGCCATTCAACATTTAGCTGGAATGCAATCCTCTGACTACATCATCGCCATAAATAGAGATCCTGACGCTCCAATTTTTAAAGTTGCAGATCTGGGATTAGTCGGAGACCTTTTCGAAATAATTCCACAAATAACTAAGAAATTGAGATAGTATGAAAATTAAAATTGATTCTTGCGTTTGTAATCCTGAAAAAATAATTAAAGGAGCAAACATAAGGATCAAAAGTTCATTACTCAAAGATAAGAATATCCAATTTGATTGTTCAAATTCCATTGCTTACCCCCCTTTTATAAACAGTCACGATCATCTTATAAGCAATTGGTATCCTAAGGCAGGTTTTGGAAAAATATATCCCAACGTAAATATCTGGGTAGAGGATATGAAACAAACCGATTCATTCCTCGAGCGAAATAAAATCTGGATCAATGATGGTTCATTTGATCTTACTGAAAAAGTTGCTAATCAAATTGTGTCATTGGGAATCTATAAGAATTTATTTTCCGGTTGTACTGTTGTGCAGGATCATATTCCAAAACAAAAGCCGATATATTATAAAGATAATCCAATAAACATTCTTGAGAATTATGCCCAGCATCATTCACTTTCCATGGGTAACTGGTGGGGTGGAGAAAGCGCCGAAGAGGAATATACAAAAACAAATGGTAATATCCCGTTTATTATACATCTTGGGGAAGGAACTGATGAGCTTTCAAGAAAATGTTTCCCAAAGTTGAAAGAATTGAAATTACTAAAGTCGAATACTCTTCTCATTCATGGGATCGCACTGACCAGAGAGCAGATCAAAGAATGCGCAATGGCTGGAACTTCTATCTGCTGGTGTCCCAATTCAAATTATTACCTAATTGGTGAAACACTTGATATAGATGCGTGTTTGGAGTTTGGTGTAAATGTGGTTTTAGGAACCGACTCCACAATGTCCGGAAGTATTAATCTTTTGGAAGAGCTTAAGTTTGCTCACCAGAAATTCCCACATATTCCCATGAAACAGATATTCAAAATGATCACAACAAATGCAGGGAAAGCTCTCATGATTTCGGAAGAATACGGAACAATAAGCAATAATACATCTAACTTACTTCTGGTTAAAAAACATGATTCGGATCCGTTTAGGAATTTACTTCAAGTACAAATGGAAGATATTGAGCTTCTAATTCATCATGGTACTCCAATTTACGGAGATGTAAAGTTTATAAATGAATTTAATCTAAATAAAGATGACTATTATTTCTATGAGAATAACAGATTTGTACTCGGACATCCTGAGAAGATCACTGATTCAATTAATAAGAGACTCGGGTACAAGAAAGATTTCCCATTCTTACCGTTTTAGAGGATAAACACAGAGACACCGAGACACTGAGCGTAATTAGTATAAAAAGTTGTTGGAGAAAAAATTATAATGACTTTGGATGAGTTGAATAAAATAAGTAAACAAATTCTTGATGCTGCAATTGAAGTTCATAAACAGCTGGGTCCGGGTTTATTGGAAAGCGTTTATGAATATTGCTTATGTAAAGAATTGGAGCTGAGAAAAATTAAATATAAAAAACAAGTTAAAATTCCCATTTTCTATAAAAATGAACCTGTTGGTTCAGATTATATTATTGATATTCTGGTGGAAGATGAATTAATCTTAGAACTAAAAGCAGTTGAAAAGGTTCTACCAATTCATAAAGCACAACTCCTATCTTATTTAAGACTAACCAACAAGCGATTAGGAATACTTATTAATTTCAATGTTCCCATATTAGTAGAAGGCTGGAAAAGAGTGATCAATGGATATTAAAATATACTTAAACACAGAGACACGATGACACTGAGAGCAGAGGGTAGTTTTTTTATTCTTTTCCTGATTCTTTGTACCTTTGTATTGAATGCCATATCCTTTACCATTCTACATTCTTTTTTGTGTCCTCTGTGTCCCAGTGGCTCTGTGTTGAAAAGATGTTA
>DAOUVH010000025.1 GCA_030667725.1 Candidatus Cloacimonadota bacterium
AGCGTGTCGGCAGTAGGGCTAGTTGGTGGGCTTTGCCTGAATCGTACCGATTCAGGGTTTTAGTTGTTTGTTTTGGGCGGGATCCGGCAGCTGCCGGATTCCCGCCGCGCACTCCAAACATTAGCAACAACTTAAAAAATGGAGGTAAAATGAAGGTTATTATATTCCTTTTAGGGACTGTTCTAATTTTGAGTATTTTTGGTTGTTCAAAAAATCCAACATCATCAGAAATTACAATTGATATTAATATTCCAGATGATTACCCCACTATACAAGAAGGTATAAATGCTTCAAGTGATGGAGATGTTATTTTAGTAGCGCCTGCTACTTATGTTGAAAACATTAGCTACAATGGAAAGAATATTACTATTGCATCAATGTTATATACTACTCAGGATACTTCCTATATTTCTCAAACCGTTATTGATGGGAACAATAATGATAGTGTTGTAAAATTTGAAAATGGTGAGGATGCTACTGCAACTTTGTGTGGTTTCACTATTACAAATGGAAATGCTTATTATGGAGGTGGAATTAAATGTAGAGACTATTCAAGTCCAAGTTTACAATATTTAATAATTTCAAATAATATTTCATTTAATGGTGGAGGTGGAATATATTGTAAGAACTTTTCTAGCCCTTATTTAGAGAATGTAACCGTTTTAAATAATTTTGTAAACTATTGGGGTGGTGGAATATATTGTGGGAATGATTCCGACATAATTTTAGAGAATATAATCATAAAAAATAATTCTTCTGGTTATGGTGGCGGAATTTACTGCTTTGATTCTAATCCAATTCTAAAGAATTTAACAATTACAGACAATTCTGCTACATCTTGGGGTGGTGGAATTTGTTTTTCTCAATCAATTCCAAGTTTGGAGAAAACAACAATAACAAATAATACTTCTAATTTGGGTGGTGGTGTTTTTTGCCACAATACCAATTTAAGTTTAGAAAACGTAACTATTGCAAACAATATTGCTCTTACTGATGGTGGTGGTGTTTCTTGTATAGCTGATTCGCATCCATATTTTGTTAATTGTATTTTATGGAATAATTCTCCAGAAGAAATTTACTTTAATGGAACAGGTGAGCCTAATTCAACTACAATAAAATATTCTAATATTGATGGTGGAGAATCTGGAATTGTAATTAACTATAATGCTATAGTACACTGGCTTGAGGGCAATATTGATATCAATCCATTCTTTATTGATTCGGAGAATGGAGATTATCATTTATCAGAAAATTCCCCTTGTATTGATGCAGGAGACCCAACTTATCCTTTCGATCCTGATGGAACAATAATAGATATGGGTGCTTTTTATTTTATCAATTGAAAGTAGATGGCAAAGCAACTGCCAGTAAGAAATGTCTGTTATTGAAATGAAAAAGATGCTGCTAACAAAAGCCTCCACGTCCAGATTGAAAGAAAGGGCAGAAATCACTCTGCCCTTTAGTTAGATATATTATTAATTAGCCGCTTATGCTAAGTTCCTTGATCAATACAGAAGAAGCACCATTACTGCTCATATCAAATTTGAAGTTATCAGCAATTGCTTCTACCCCGCTTAACATTTGCAGGAAGTTCCCACTCACTGTAAACGGTTTTAGAGAATATTGACGTTTGCCTTTTTCCCATAAAAAACCTTGTGCCCCGAGTGAGAAATCACCGGATATTGCATTCGCACCGGAATGCATTCCCTGCAGACTAACAATCTCAATTATTCTATCATGTTTTGTAAACAGATCAGCTTCTTTTTGTACACCCGACTCAATGAGGAAATTTGATGTATTCACACCAAGTGTCCCTTTGTAACCTCGCGATCCGTTACCGGTTGATCTTACACCATCTTTTCTGGCTGTAATCGTATTATGCAGAAATGATTTTAGAATTCCATTTTCAATAAGAATAGTTCTTTCAGTTGGATAGCCTTCGTTATCAAAGGCAGAAGTTGAAAAACCATCAGGATGTAAACCATCATCAACTATAGTAACTTTTTCGTTAGCGATCTTTTGCCCGATTTTTCCCTTTAGAAGAGATCTTCCTTCTTGAACTGATTTTGCATTAAAGATACCGGAGAAAGTAGCCAGCATTGTTGCCATCATTTCACTATTAAATACAACAGCGTATTTTCCTGATTCTGCTGATTTGCCATTGAGCAGGTCAGTACTTTTTTTCACACTTGCTTCTGCCATTTTTTTAGCATCAAATTCTCCAAAATCTCTAGTTATATGGTAATCCATTCCCATTCGCTTATCATCTTTTTCCGCTGATAATACACCAACAGAAGCATAAGCAGAGTTATGAGTATCTTCTTTATCCAGACCTTTACTGTTAGCAACTCTGCTGTAGCTCTTTCCATCAGCATATACAGCGTAAGGAACATTGAAAACACGTTTGTCAGCTTCTTTGGCATATTTTTCCAGATCTTTTGCAAGTTGGATCTTATCAACTACATCAACTTTATTCAATTTTTCTGAATACACATTTGGACTATTAGTATTTTCTGGATAATTCTCCATGATTACTACATCATCATCTTCTGTATATTTTGCATTTTCGATAGCTTCATCTACAATGCGTTTGAATGTCTCTTCATCGAATTTTTCAGTGTATGCATAGCCAACTTTTCCTCTCTTAACTACACGTACACCAATTCCCTTGGAATCGTTATAATTGAATGATTCTACATTCTGCTCATTAATTGTTACAGAAAAGGAGTTAACTGCTGAAAGTAAAATTTCTGTTTCGTCTGCTTTTTATTTTGCATAGGAAAATATTTTTTTAAATTCTTTGTTATACATTTCTACTCCCCCCCCCCCCTAATTTCTTCCACCGACGATTATCTCGTCGATCTTTATTGCCGGTTGCCCAACATTTGTTGGAATACTTCCGCTAACAGAGCCGCACATCCCTTGTGCCATTTCCATATTATCGGAGATCATACTAATTTTCAACAGTGCTTCTGCACCATTTCCAATCAGGGTTGCACCACGAACCGGTTCTGCGATCTTGCCATTTCTTATCATATAACCTTCACCTACTGCAAAGTTAAAATCACCTGTTCCCGGGCTGACAGAGCCACCACCACTCATTTTAGCAGCATAGATCCCTTCATCGATTGAAGCGATCATCTCATCAAATTTATCATTCCCATTAGCTATATAAGTGTTTCTCATCCTACTTGCCGGAGCAAATCTATAGGATTGCTTTCGTCCGCTTCCGGTTCTAGCATAACCAGTTTTGAGACTTCCCATTTTATCGACCATATAAGATTTTAATATACCGTTTTCGATGAGAACAGTTTTTTGTGTTTCCATTCCTTCATCATCTATATTCTCACTCCCCCACTCATTTGGCATTGTTCCGTCATCAATTGCAGTAAGACCCTTATAAGCTATTTGTTGTCCCATTTTTCCAGCAAATACTGATGCACCTTTTGCTACTGCAGTTGTTTCCAGAGAATGTCCGCATGCTTCGTGAAAAATAACTCCACCAAACCCGTTATCTATAAGAACAGGAAACTTACCACTTGGTGCGTAATCTGCATTAAGCATTGTTACCGCAACTCGCGCAGTTTCTTTTCCAAGTTCTACTGGATCAACTGTTTTAAAGAATTCATAACCTGCAAATCTGCCAGGTCCTTCTCCCCCGACTTGCTTTTCTGTTCCATTGGAAGCAATAGACGATACATAAACTCTTGAATAATTTCTGTCATCTTCTACAAGAAGTCCTTCGCTATTAGCTATCATTACATGCTGGTTCTTTTCTAAAAATCGAATATCAACCTGGCTTATCTGGTCGCTATATCCACGAGAAGCTTCATTCATCTTGCGAATAAAATCAATTTTATCCTTTTTTGCTATAGTATTATTTGGAATTTCAATTGGGTGAATATTCTCTATTTCTTTCTTTGTTAGATCAATAGAAGTAATTATGTTCCCACCTTTAGCGGCTTTGCTAACTGCTTCGGCAGCCATTAAAAGTGCTTTTTCACTCAGATCATTTGTGTAGGCGTAGATCGCTGTGTGTCCGTAAAAAACTCTTACACCTGCACCGTAATCATTACCAACAATATTTTGTTTTGTTTTACTGTCGTTGAATGTAATTGATGAATTGAATGTACTTTCCACGAACAAATCAGCAAAATCAGCACCATTTGAAAGTGCTTTATCAATCACTTTCTCGATGATGTTCCTATTTAACATATTGCCTCCTGTATTATTAATTTATTGTAGTTGAAAAATTTATTATTAGCTATTGTGTCAAGGGCTTTCAACTTATAATTGATTTAATTTTATGGATATAACTTCGAATTATCATTTAATTTGACAGATTCGGCTTAGAGCAAAGATTGACCACTAAATTTAGAGATAATAAAAGGTAATATAATATATGAGAAAAAGCATTGTTGCAATAGTTGGCAGACCCAATGTTGGAAAATCGACTCTATTTAATAGGATTTGCCGTAAGCGTAGTGCTATAGTAGATTTTGAAGAAGGGGTAACCCGAGATCGAAAGTATGAAGAGGCAGAATGGAGTGGTCAGAACTTTGTTGTTGTCGATACTGGCGGAATCATTCCAAAATCAAATAATAGTATAGATAAAGCTGTAAAATTTCAGGCAGAAGTAGCAATCGAAGAAGCTGATTTCATCTTGTTCGTTGTTGATACTAAAACCGGTACAACTGCCATTGATATGGAAGTTGCCAAGATATTATCTCCTCACCGTGATAAAGTTTTGCTTGTGGCTAATAAAGTTGATAATGAAAAAGATGAACTCGAGATATATGATTTTTTACAACTTGGATTTGGAGATCCTTTCCCTATTGCTGCAATTCACGGAAGGAATACAGGTAATTTTTTAGATGAAGTTGTTAAGAACATCGAAACACTCTCATCCAAAGATATTATAGAAGAAGACGTTATCAAAGTTGCTATTGTTGGAAAACCAAATGTAGGTAAATCATCGTTAGTTAACCGTTTATCCGGTACAGAAGGGAATATAGTAACTGATATTCCCGGCACTACACGCGACTCTATTGATATGAATTTGAATTACAAAAATAAGAAATTTACATTTATTGATACAGCCGGATTAAGAAGAAAAAAACGAATTAAATACGGAGTAGAATATTTCAGCACAATGCGAACGATCGAGAGTATTAACCGGGCGGATATCGTACTGTTGCTATTAGATGCTAACGATGACATATCAACCCAGGATCAGCGAATTGCGTCTTATGCTGCCAGAAATTACAAAGAAATAATATTAATAGTTAATAAGTGGGATCTAATTGAAAAAGATAACTCTACTATTGGTAAATATATTGCAAAAATTAAGACTGAGTTGAAGTTTGTTGAATTCGCTCCTGTAATCTTTATTTCAGCACTTACAGGACAGCGTGCACATAAGATATTTGAACTACTTCTTGAGGTAGATGAAGAGAGTAAAAAACGGATTCCAACAAGCCAACTAAATAAATTTCTTCAAAAAGTTACAGCTAAATTCCCACCCGCACACTCCAGTGGAAAACATTCAATGATATATTATTGTTCACAAGTTAAAACACAACCGCCAACGTTCGTATTTTTCTGTAATAACGCTAAACTGATAACCACGCACTATAAGCGATATTTAAACAATCAACTACGTGATGAATTCAAATTCAGCGGAACTACAATAAAAACAATTTTTAGGAGCAGAGAAAAAGTAATATGAATATCATAATAACTTTTCTTGTTGCATATATTCTGGGCAGTATTCCTATAAGTTATATCATGGGTAAACTCATAAAAGGAATTGATATACGTGATTTTGGTAGTGGGAACGCTGGAGCCACAAATGCCTTACGTATCCTTGGCACAAAAGTTGGTGTATTCACTCTGATAATGGATATAGGTAAAGGATTCCTGGCTGTGAATATTGCCAGATTAATCATTCATCAACCTTCCGATCTTATTTTAATAATTACTGGATTGTTTGCGATTTTGGGTCATATCTTTACTATCTTTCTGAAATTCAAAGGTGGTAAAGGTGTAGCTACTTCAGCAGGTGTATTCATTGCACTTGTTCCAATTCCTATTTCGATAGCTTTATTTGTATTTATTGTTACAGTTTGGCTAAGTAAATTTGTCTCTCTTGGCTCCATATTAGCAGCTCTTACACTGTTTATTTCTGAATTAGTAATAAATATCAGGAATTCATTTGCTGAGCTGGAAATCCTTATTTTCATATTTATTGTCGTTTTATTCATTATTATCCGTCACAAATCTAATATTCAGCGTCTGATAAATGGAAATGAAAATAAAATCAGTTTTAAGAAAAAATAATTTGGAGCAATAAATGTGCGGAATTATTGGTATTTTTGGAAGTGAGAATGCAGCCAATATGGCAACTTTAGGGCTTTTTGCTGAGCAACATCGAGGTCAGGAAAGCTGCGGAATGGCTGTGAATAACGGAACAACCATCAAGCTTCGAAAAAAAATGGGATTGGTAAAGGATGTTTTCACCCCTGAGAAGATCAAAAATCTGGAAGGCAATATTGCTATCGGTCATGTTCGTTATCCTACTCGCGGAACTTCTGCAGTTTACAATTCCCAACCTCATATTGTCGAAACTCTTTCAGGTCCATCTTATGCATTATCAAGCAATGGCGACATCATCAACTACCGTGAGATCAGGAGCTGGCTAGAAGCGAAAGGTGTTTATTTTGCCAGCGGAAATGATGGAGAACTAATCCTTAAATATGTTGTTTATCATGTTGAACGTGAAAACTATACTGTTACCAATGCAATAATAGAATTGATGAAAAATGTAAAAGGTGCTTTTTCTACTGTGCTTGCAACAAAAAAGGAAATGTATCTTTTCCGAGATGCTTATGGATTACGACCCATGAGTTATGGTAAAACAAAAGATGGTGCTGTTGTAGTTGCATCAGAAAGTTGCGCATTGGATATTTTATATATGGATTGGATAAAAGAGGTCAATCCGGCAGAAATAATTGTTGTTAATAATGATGGGATAACTAATCTAGCGAATAATCCTAATGACTTCCGTGTTACAAAGACCGATAAACACTGCATCTTTGAGCATATCTACTTCTCTCGACCTGATAGCGTGATATTTGAAGAAAATGTATATGAAGTAAGAGAAAAGATCGGAGCAATAATTGCTGAGGATGATGATATTGATCCTGATGTAGTTGTACCGGTTCCCGATTCTTCGAACTTTATTGCACTTGGTTATGCAAAATATAAGAACAAGCCTTATGAAATGGGTTTGATCCGAAATCATTATGTAGGAAGAACTTTCATTAAACCGGAACAGACAATTCGAGATGAAAGTGTTTATCAGAAATTCAATCCACTGCCAAACTTCTTCAAAGGTAAAGTTGTAACACTTATTGATGATTCCATTGTACGGGGAACTACACTTCGCAAAATAACTAAACTTGTCCGTAAAGCAGGCGCAAAAGAGATCCACCTTCGTATTGGTTCGCCAGCAGTAAAGAATTCATGTTATTATGGCATCGATACTCCAACGAGGGAAGAATTGATTGCTAATAGTAAATCTGTAGATGAAATCAGGAAATATATCGGTGCAGATTCTCTAAAATATCTTTCTATTGAACAATTGGAAGAAGCTGTAAAAAAACCTGAAAGTTATTGTTACGCATGCTTTAATGGGAGTTATCCGGTAAAATGAAAAATAAATTAAAAACATTAAAAGAAATCACAAACATTATTAAGGAACTCAAGAACCAGAATAAGAAGATTGTTTTTACCAATGGCTGTTTCGATATACTCCATTCAGGTCATGTTCAATACTTGGCTGAAGCTAAAGAATTAGGAGACATTCTTATCCTCGGTTTAAATAGTGATTCCTCTGTAAAGAGACTAAAAGGAAATGACCGTCCGATCAATAATGAAATAGAACGAGCAACAGTTTTATCTGCACTTTGCACGGTTTCCTATATTGTTATATTTGAGGAAGATACGCCATACATGTTAATCAATCACATTAAACCTAATATTCTTGTAAAGGGTGGTGATTGGAAACCTGAAGAAATAGTCGGTTCCGATATTGTCAGCTCATATAATGGAGTGGTTAAAAGTCTCTCATATGTTGAGGGGAAATCTACTACTGATATAATAAATAAAATGAAAGAGAAATAAGAAATGGACAATCATGAAGATATTGCAATTGTTAGAAAAATAGAAGAAAATATTGTTCAAGTAGAAATAGAAAGAACAGGTTCCTGTGAGGGATGTGCAGTAAGTGGAATATGTAATTCCAATAATAAGATCATCCTTCATAAAATAAAAACTGATCTGAAGTTAAAGATCGGTGATAAAGTTCAAGTTAATATTGCACCTTCATTACGTGTATTTTCTTCTTTCGTTGTATTTATTATTCCCATAATTACAATGTTATCATTTTATTTGATTAGTAAATATTTATTCAAACTAAATGAAGACTTATCAATTGTATTTTCTTTGTTAGGTCTTTTGTTAAGTGGTTTATTCATATACTTTATCGATAAAAAATTCGCAAATAAATTAAGTTTTAAGGTCACTAAAAAGCTTTAGTATATTAAAGAGGTAAATAATGAAAATTCATTTACATGAAATGGTTTTTTATGGATATCATGGTGTTCATCCAGAAGAGAGAAAGCTGGGGCAAAGATTTAAAGTAAATTTTTCTTATGAAACGGAACATGTTCATGATAAAGAGATTAAACACCTTGAGGATACGGTTGATTATACTAAAGTGTATGCAATTATCAAACACACTTTGGAAGAACGAGAATTCTATCTCTTAGAAGTTTGCGCAAATACAATTCTAGATTCTATCTTAGAATCATTCCCATCAATCATTTATGCAAATGTAAAGATCAAGAAGCCTTCTGTTCCTATAAATGGTTCACTTGAATCAGTAGAAGTGGAAATGGAAAGAGATCGATAAAGGAAATTAATGAACTGTTATCTAGGTCTGGGCTCAAATCTTGGTGATAAACAAAACTACATCACAGAAGCGATCAATCTTATATCTCGATTGAAGGATGTTGAGATAAAGAGAACAAGTTCAGTGATTGAGACTACACCATTTGGGAAAACTGACCAGCCCGATTTTCTAAACTGTGTTATCGAACTCGAAACAACCTTAATACCGGAAGATCTCTTGAAAAAGTGCTCATACATAGAAAATCAACTGGGTCGCACCAGAATTGAGAAATGGGGAGCTAGAACCATAGATATTGATTTATTATTCTTTGGAGATACGATCATGAATACTGACGCACTGGTTCTTCCCCATCCGGAATTACATAAACGTGAATTTGTATTAACGTCATTAAACGAATTATGCCCGGATCTAGTTCATCCAATATTTAATAAAAAAATTAAAAATATATTTATGGAGCTTAAATGAAAAAAACTGCTGCAATAATCCTTGCTGCCGG
>DAOUVH010000075.1 GCA_030667725.1 Candidatus Cloacimonadota bacterium
ATACAAGGCGGAATGGGAGTGGGAATATCACTTTCCGGTTTAGCTGCTGCAACGGCGAATGAAGGCGGGATCGGAGTCATATCGTCAGTTGGTTTGGGTTTATTAGAGAAGCTGGATAGAAAGAATTATCGTGCAGAGAATTTAGTTTGTCTGCGCAAAGAAATACGCAAAGCAAAAGCACTATCGGATGGTGTGATCGGGCTTAATGTTATGGTAGCAGTTTCCGATTATGATGATATTGTGAAAGCAGCGATGGAAGAAGAGATAGATATTTTGTTTTTAGGTGCCGGATTACCGTTGAAAATTCCGGAAGGTCTTACATTAGAATATTTGAAATCTGTAAAAACTAAAATTGTTCCCATTGTATCTTCGGATAGGGCAGCAAAATTGATCTTTCACAGTTGGGAAAAGAAATACGATCACATTCCCGATGCTGTAGTGGTAGAAGGACCGAAAGCAGGTGGTCATCTCGGGTTCAAAACGGAGCAGATAGATGATCCGCATTATGCATTGGAAAAGATCATTCCCAAAGTTATCAAGATCCTTGAGCCGTTCAAGCAACGCTTTGGAAAAGATATTCCCGTTATTGCTGCCGGTGGTATCTTCGATGGAGAAGATATTTATAAATTCCTTGAGATGGGAGCAGCTGGAGTTCAGATGGGAACGCGTTTTGTGGCAACGAATGAATGTGATGCAGACATAAAATTTAAAGAGCAGTTTGTAAATTGTAATGAAGAAGATATTGGAATCATCAAAAGTCCGGTTGGATTACCCGGTAGAGCTATAATCAATAATTTCTTAAAAGATGTAACATCAGGAATAAGGATACCATTTAATTGTCCGTGGAAATGTTTGAAGACCTGCAACATGCAGCAATCATTATACTGTATTGCAGACGCTTTAATGAAGGCAAAATTCGGTAATTTAGCTAATGGATTCAGTTTCGCTGGTGCCAATGCTTATAGAATAAAGCAGATAGTTTCAGTAAAAGAATTGATGGATTCTCTTCGAAATGAATTTGAGGAAGCAGTTATGAAATTGCAGGGCAGAAAGGCTGCTTTGATAATTGGTTGATTTAATTTATTAAGCAGGACGTATTATTTTGATGTGTCTAAAATATTTTGATTCAAACCGGATTTTCTTTCCGCAGCAGAAGCTACGGAAAGAGTGAAAATATATAACTCGACTCGAGTTTTCAAACCCGAGTCGGGTTATAAAACTATTTATTATTATTTAACTTCCAATAATTCCACATCAAAAATAAGTGTTGCATTTGGAGGAATAACCCCACCGGCACCTCTTTCGCCATAGCCCAGATCAGCAGGAATTATCAAACGAGCCTTATCGCCTACTTTCATTAAAGCAACTCCTTCATCCCAGCCTTTAATAACTCTTCCCATTCCTAAAACAAAGCTGAATGGTTGATCTCTTTTTACAGAAGAATCAAAAATTGTTCCATCTTCAAGATAGCCTGTATAATGCACATTCACGGTATTTCCAGCGGCAGCTCTGATACCATTACCTTCCTGAACTAAAATATATTCCAATCCCGATTCTGTTTTGGATCTCACTTTTCCTTCAATATTGTATTCTTCGATCTTGATCACAGGCATTATCTCTAAAAGCTCAACTTCAAAAATTAGTTTAGCATTGGGAGGAATTAAACTTCCAGCACCTCTTTCTCCATATCCCAGATCTGCGGGAATCTTCAGAACAGCTTTGTCGCCAACGTGCATCAAGGCAATCCCTTCATCCCAGCCTTTTATCACCATTCCAGCTCCAAGCTCAAATGTAAAAGGTTCTCCTCTATCTAAAGAACTATCAAATTTTGTTCCATCCTCAAGTGTTCCGGTATAATGAACCTTAACTCTACTTCCTGCTGTTGCCAGCACTCCTCTTCCATTCTCAGTAATTACATATTCCAATCCGGAATCTGTTTTTGTGTAATTCATCTCTTCTCCTTGTTGACTGATAATTACATTTCTTGAACAACTAATTACTGTGATTGAAATAACAATTACCACTATTAATAACATCATTGTTTTTTTCATTTTTTTTCTCCTTTAAATTTTCGTGTCATCCTGACGAATCTTACACGTTCTTCTTTGGAAGGGTCTCCACTTATAATGAGATTCTTCGTAAGAAAAATCTTCGAAGAATTCCTCAGAAAGACATTTTGTTATCATATGATTTCCATTATTCGTTAAATATTTTTATTTTGAAATATCCATTTTTGAAATGAACATCTTCAATATGTACAATTTTTGTTTTATCTTTAAGAAATTGCTGTAATAGAAAGGTGAGTGTGGGATGCTCGTATTGAAGATATTTGATACTTGGCAATTTCTTAAATCGTAAGAATTTATCTGTTATCCAGTTTGTCTGCAATTCTAAGAATAACATTCCATTTTGATAATCTTTGTAATTCATTTCTAAATCAATATTCGTTGAAATTGGATGTTCATTTTTATAACGAAATTTTATTTGTTCACCCATGATTTCAATGTTTGATATGGAATTCGGGATCAGCTCATTTGCAATACAAATATCTATTATTTCCGAAATAGTTATCTTAATTTCCGCCATGATCTACCTCTTTAGAATATTTCATTTTTCCTCGGTAAAAAAATTTGAAGACATTATTATTTGCAAGTAAATAATCGTTAAATTTCAGGATTAAGCTTTTTGGTGAAGTAGATAATATCTTTGTGTTTTATATAGTTTTTGCTTTGGAAATATTTCATTGAAGTCACATTCCAATCTTCAATAAGACAGGCAAAGATCTTTATATTGTTAGATAGGAAAAATTTTTCAGCTTTGTTAATCAATAAAGCTGCAATTCCTTTTCCTCTAAATTTGGGCAGAACAGCAAGTCTGTTGATCCAGCCTTTGCGTCCATTATGGCTTGCTATAAGTGCACCTACAAGTTCCTCATTAACCTCGGCTACAAAGAAACGATTAGTTTCAATAAGTAATTGTTTCTGGATGTTGTCTTTAGTATCTCTGCCTTCCAGTTTGAATGGAAGTGCTGCTTTTGTCCAAATATCAAACAGGGAATTGCATTCAAATGCTTGAATTTCTCGGATAATAAATTTATTATTCATGTTATTTTAAATGTTTAGCAGCAAATCGGAATACACGATTGAAACTTTTATCTACTTCCTTCTCAAGTTTCTTAGTAGGTGGGAAAGGAATTACATGATCATAATAGTAATTAAAATCCATCACCCTTACTTTTGTCGGGATTTTATTATCAGATCCTTTTAATGTATTCAAAACCTCTGAGGGAGGAACCACGAAATCCTTTTTGAGTGCTATAGCAGATATCTGTTTATGGAGTTCTTTAAATCTTTTTTCCCTGAAATTTTGCAATTTATGAAATTCCAGCATACTCCTAAAATATTTACCAACAGGGTGGAGATCACTGAAATAGTGTTTCAATCTTTCATCTTTTTTTAGTTCTTCCTCCAAACGTTCAATATAGAAGGAGTAAACAGAAATATTAGCTTCACTATCAAGAATATATTTTGATGCTGCATTCATTCTATTCAATGTAGGTCCACCGCAAAAATGGAATAATTTAGATTTTGAAAGATAGTCATATGAATTTGTCATTAAGAGAATGTTTGCCAGAAAAGATCCGATTGAATAGGCAAAGAAATCAATAGATACATTTTTCTTGATATGTGAATGCAGTCCTGATCTGATTTCCTGAATTAGCTGCAAAATATCGCAATATGATTGAAGGCCTGACCACAAAAATCTTTGTGGATGAAATTGTAATCTTGCACTTAGGGCAATATTGGCAAAGGATGAATTTGCAACTTTTGGAAAGATCTCTTTCCTCTCTTTATTTGCTGTTCTCAAGTATCTTGGATCTATCCATTGGGCTGGGGTTCTATTCATATGAAAAGCGATAGGGAAGAGCACTACTTGCTTACCCGTTTGCTCTATTAATTTGTAAGCCCAGGGTAGATATTTATTCCAATCTTTCTCATTAAGCCCATGAAGTAGAATTATTGTACCTGTAGTTTTAACCTTTTTGATGCGGTCTTTTCCTGTCTTTTTAGATTTTTTAACTTCAATAGGAGTTAGAATACTATAATTAAAATTAACGTTTTCCTTAATTTTGGAATCAGGGATTTCAATAATTTCATTGAGATGAGGTGCAACCAATTTGCTTGAAAGATCGTAAGTCGTGTTAAATTTGATATTATGCTCATTACATTGATAAGATTCTTCACCCGGCAGGAGTTTATGATTGAATGATTCAAATGGGATATTTATTATCCGCATTCCCAGTTCAGGAATATCTATTTTGTCATCCGTTATATTGAATTTACTTTTTAATAAATTATAAATTTCTAAATATGTCATTCAGTCTCCGAGATCATTAGAATATTAGTTTTGTTAGTAAGGAATTAACAAGTGAGATTAACAAAGCTGCAATAGCAGCTGTGAAACAACCTCTTAATTTGAACTTAGGCACAAGTTTGGCCACAATAAGCAGACAGAATCCATTCACAAAGAATGTAAACAAACCAAACGTAATAAATGTGATAGGGAAAGAGATGAACACGAGAACCGGTTTAATAATTACATTAACAAGAGCCAACACAAATGCAACAATGATAGCTGCAAAAAAATTATCTATTACAAAAAGTCCTGTAAGCCGTCCAACAGCATAGATCGAGAAAGAGAGAATTAAAAATTGAAGTATTGTTTCCTGCACGATCAGGTCGCTTCCATCATATTAATTTGAGAATTTCCTTAAGAAAGCTGGTATTTCCATTTGTTTATCCGGGAATACACTTGCTTTTTCTTCAGTTCTTTTATTCAAATTTAAAGAGTCAGAATTTCTTATTCTTTGTAAAGTACTTCCAATATCTTCCGATTTATCTTCCTTATCATAGATTATAGTTTCACGTTCATAAACAGTTGTATTAGGAGTATCAAGCCCGGTTGTGATCAGAGTTACTTTGATCTTTCCTTCCATAGCAGCATCAATAATAATTCCTGTTATGATATCCCCTTCATCACCGGTTTGTTTGACTATTTCATTTGTAATAAGTTCAAACTCATCCATCTTAAAATCTTTACCGGCAGTTATATTAATAAGAACTCCTTTGGCATTTTCAATTGGAATATCTGAGAGCAGAGGATTGTTCATCGCTTTCTGAGCCGCATCTACAGCTCTTTGATCTCCATCTCCTACCCCTGAACCCATCATTGCAAGACCACGATTTTTCATAACAGTTTGAACATCTGCAAAATCTACATTCATATAGCCGCTGTAATGAATGATATCAGAGATAGCTTTTGCAGCTTCGTAAAGTACATTATCAGCATTTTTAAACGCCTCGATCACTGTCATATCAGGATAAATCTCATTGAGTTTTTCATTTGGAACCACGATAAGTGTATCAACATTTTCACGTAGCTTTTTAATTCCATTCTCAGCATGTACCGTACGCTTTTTACCCTCGCTTCTAAAAGGTCTGCTCACAATACCAATTGTAAGGATGCCCATCTCGCGGGCAAGAGATGCAATTACAGGTGTTGCACCGGTTCCAGTTCCACCGCCCATTCCTGCCGCAATGAAAAGGAGATCGGTATCTTTTAACATATTCTTTATATCTTCACGAGACTCTTCTGCTGCCTTACGACCTACATCCGGATTTGCTCCTGCACCAAGTCCTTTTGTCAGTTCTCTTCCAAGCTGTAACTTGACTTTTGCTTTTGATTTTTTCAAATCTGTGATATTGGTATTTGCAACAGCAAATTCTAAACCATTTAAGCTGTATTCGATCATTGTGCCGATAGCATTTCCGCCTGCTCCACCAACACCAATGATCTTTATATGTGTACCAAAAGGTACTTCATCATGATTCAGGTCTAATTCCAACATATAACCTCC
>DAOUVH010000085.1 GCA_030667725.1 Candidatus Cloacimonadota bacterium
TCAACAGTTTCGGCAGGTGCAATTATTTATAAAATGTTTAAAAAAGAAATTGATGATTTTAATGAAAAATCTACAAATTATATTGCTCAAGCTATCTATACTACAATTCTTAATGATACAGATAATTTCTTAAACCAGAATGTTGATGAAGAGACATTTTTGATCTGTTCCGAACTTATTAAATACAAGATCGATCCGGGAAGAATTACAGAATTATTCCTGCTGAATAAACCTGCCAACGAGATACGTTTCGTGGGTGAAGTGCTCTCTACTGTAGAAACTTTTGATAATGATCAAATCTTGTTTATGCACTCAACGGTTAATATGCTCAAGAGTAACAAAGTTGGGCATGAAGGGACCTCGAAACTTACCCGCTGGGTTAAAGGAACTCACAACGTTAAAGTTACGGTTCTCTATAATCAAGTTGTTAAAAATAGATTTCGCATCAGTTTGCGTTCAAATTATATCAATGTAAATAAGATAGCTGTGAAATATGGCGGTGGTGGTCATGAGAAAGCTTCCGGTTGTGAAATGAAAGGAAGTCTGGAAGAATTAAAAATTACTTTACTGGAAGACATCCGGGAACAATTATAACAAATGTCAGATTTCGGTGTACTATTAATTGATAAACCACCGAACATAACTTCGTTCGATGTAGTTAGAAAACTCCGCAAAATAATCGGAATCAGGAAGATTGGACATACCGGAACACTTGATCCATTTGCAACCGGACTTTTGCAAATTTGCATTGGAAAGGCTACTCGAGTTGTTTCCAAACTCACAAATGAAGATAAAACATATCTAGCAACTTGTCAGTTTGGAATCCAAACCGATACAGGTGATATTACAGGTGAGATCATCAAACAGGAAAAACCTTCTATGATTTTCAAAGAAGATATAAATAAAATTATACCTGAAATCTTGAAAATAACGTCTCAGATTCCACATAAATTCTCAGCCGTTAAGGTTGATGGAAAGCGAGCTTATGATCTTGCAAGACAAAAAAAAGAAGTAGTACTTCAATCACGTCCTATTAAAATTTTGGGATTTAGTATAGAAAAATTTGAAGACAACAAGCTCACTTATAAAGCTCATGTTAGTAAAGGAACCTATATTCGTGTTCTCTCAGAAACAATTGCCGAGAGACTTGGAACAATAGGAACAACAATAAATCTGAGACGAACTAAAATAGGTAAGATTGATCTGAGCAATGCTATTAAATTAGAAGATCTAAATAAAAATAACTGGGAAAAACATCTTATCCCATTAACTAAAATATTTTCATCACTTACAACAGTTCATATTGAACCTGAACAAAAGGAACTCTTTCGAAATGGAAGTATTGTTGAGGTTTCGCAAAAAAACGAGGATGAAGTTATCGTACTTGACAGTGCAGATGAATGTGTTGGGTTTGGTTATATTAAAGAGGGTTCACTAAAACCCAAAATAGTATTTATATGAAATATTTTAAAGATCAAGATTGCAATTTTATTAAACCTGTTGTAACAATGGGAACATTTGATGGTGTTCATCTAGGACATGTCAAAATTCTGAACCAGGTTGTAAAGAAAGCTAAAGAGAAGAAGACAAAATCCGTTGTGATAACATACTATCATCATCCTCTGGAAACCATTCACAAAAAAACATTTCCATATCTTCTTACTGAGCGAGAAAACAAAGAAAAGTTTTTAAAAGATTGTGGAATAGATTGTGTTCTGTATTTGGATTTTGATGAAGAAATGGCACAGATGCAACCGGAAGACTTCCTAAAAAAGATCATTATAGATGAGATAAATGCTCAGGATCTTGTAGTTGGCTATGATACACATTTTGGAAATTCACGTGAAGGTAATTATCAATTTTTAAAGGATAGATCCTCAATTTACAATTATTGTATAGAATTGATCGAACCGGAAAAGATAAACAATCATATCATCAGCAGTAGCCTGATAAGAGATTATATAAGGGAAGGTGATATGCAGTATGCATCTAAATTGCTTGGAAGGAATTACTCCATCCACGGATCAGTTCAGTTGGGTCATCGCATTGGAAGAAAGATCGGTTTTCCAACAATAAATCTTCAACCACTTGATGCTAATAAGTTGATCCCGGCAATTGGAGTTTATATCTGTGAAGTACTGGTTGAAGGTAAAAAAAATTTAGGTGTAACTAATATTGGTTATTCACCAACTCTAAAAACAACGCGTATAAAGGAGATTGAAACCCATATTTTAGATTTTGACGACGATCTGTATCATAAAGAAGTTAAAGTATGTTTTAATAAGAAACTACGTGATGAACTGCAATTTAAAAATAAGATTGAACTTATTGAAGCTATTGGGAAAGATATCATAGAAACGCGGGAATTTTTTAAAAGGAGAAAATGATGTTCTTCTGTACAGAATGCGGATCGGAAACTGCAAAATGGAGTGGAAAATGTCCTGCTTGTGGAGCTTGGAATAGTCTTAAAGAAACAACAAGTGTAACCGGAAGAAAGAACAAAAAAAATAAAGGTCGTGATATTTTTGAAAATGAACCAAATAAAAAACCTCTGAAACTTAAAGATATAGATTACACTGAACAACAAAGAACAAAATCCGGTATCTCAGAATTTGACGGTACACTTGGTGGTGGTATTGTTCCGGGAATGGTTGTACTTATCGGGGGAGAACCGGGCATTGGGAAATCAACTCTGATGTTGCAGGTTTCAGATCAACTTGCTCAACAAGGTAAAAGTGTTTTATATATTTCCGGTGAAGAGAGCGAAGAACAGATCAAACTTCGCAGTCAAAGGCTGGAATGCAATTCCGATAATTTATTCCTATATTGCGCAACTGATTTTGAAGAAATTGCCCAGACAATATTCAACACGGAACCAGATATCGTGATCATAGATTCCATTCAATCAATGTATCTAGCCTCTATTGAAAGTGCACCTGGAAGTGTCTCACAATTAAGAGAATGCACCGGTTTTTTTACACGTATTGCAAAACAGAAAAATATCCCGATCTTCTTAGTAGGGCATGTAACCAAAGGCGGAATAGTTGCAGGACCAAAAATAATTGAGCATATGGTAGATACAGTGCTTTATTTTGAAGGTGAAACACAGAATCAGTTTAAAATACTCCGTGCTACCAAGAATCGTTATGGTTCCACAAATGAAATTGGAATATTTGAAATGCTCTCTACAGGATTAGCGGAAGTAAAAGATCCATCGCAATTGTTCCTTACCAGAGAGAACAATATCGGTTCTTCAGTTGGTTGTTTACTGGAAGGATCAAGAGCATTTCTGGTGGAAGTACAGGCACTTGTCTCTCCCGCCAGTTATGGAACCCCACAGAGAGTTTCACTTGGATTCAATCACCGTAAACTGGCAGTATTAATTGCTGTTATTGAGAAGAACTTATCAGTAAATCTCCGCAATAATGATATATTCCTGAATCTTACCGGAGGTATTAAAGTTACCGATCCTGGCATAGATCTTTCTATTATTGCAGCAATACTATCCAGTTTCAAAGAACTTACTCTTCCCGCAAACACGCTTTTATTGGGTGAAGTTGGTCTCAACGGAGAGATCAGACCGGTTTCTCAAACAGATAAAAGAATTAAAGAAGCAAAAAAACTTGGTTATGAAAATATTATTATTTCTGCTAAAAGTAAGACTTCAAGTAAAGAAGTAAATATAAAAAAGATCAAACACGTCAGACAACTCTTTCCAATATTGTTTAATAAATAGAGTAACGCAAACATTTAATGTTGACTTTGCGAAGCAAAACGACATATTCTTTTGTTTGCGGAAAACATTGTTGCTGAGGTGATGTACAATTCTGCGTCATCCTGACGATTCTTTCATGTTATTTTTTTAAGGAAGGATAGACAACAACAAATACTCAATTTTTCCTAACTCTTCGTTAATAGATCAGCAAGAAGACTCCTCAGAGTGACAGGTATTTTTATTAAAACGCCTTAGCAACTCTACAAGCTAAAGCAACATTGTTTTCCACCAGCCTTATATTAGTTTCCAGTGAAGAGCCTTTAGTTATTTTCACGATCTCAGCAAGCAAAAATGGAGTTAATTCTCTTCCTGTTATACCGTTTCTCTTTGCTCTTTTTAAAGCTATTTTAATGTGTTCATCCATTTCTGCAAATGGTATCTCATACTTTTTAGGAATTGGATTTGCTACCAATATCCCATTTTTAAATCCGAGCTTTGTATTTGTTTTGTAAATATCAGCGATCTCTTTTTCTGAATCAATTCTATCGATATGCAGATCACTCTCAGCAGAATAGAATGCAGGGAACAGGTCAGTTTGAAACCCATAAACCGGAACACCAAAAGATTCCAGCATTTCCAAAGTTTTAGGAAGATCCAGAATTGCTTTAGCGCCGGCAGAAACAACAATAACCGGAGTTTTTGCAAACTCCTTCAAATCTGCTGAAATATCAAATGAGTCTTCTGCACCACGATGAACACCACCAATTCCACCTGTAGCAAAAACTTTTATTCCTGCCATGTTTGCAGCTATCATTGTGGCAGCAACAGTTGTAGCGCCAATTTTCCTCGAAGCTAATACTCGGCTGAAATCTCTGCGTGAAACTTTTGCTACATCTTTGCTGACTGCCAACATTTCCAGTTCATCATCATTAAGCCCAATCTTGATCTTGCCATTCATCAAACATATTGTAGCAGGAACTACTCCGGCATCTTCTGCAATTTTTTCCAGGCTCTTAGCTACACGAATATTTTCTGGATACGGCATCCCGTGTGAGATTATTGTGGACTCCAAAGCTATGACCGGTTTGTTATTATCTAATGCCTGTTTTACTCTATTGTTTATTTCCAAAAATTTATGCATTACTCTTCCAAAACTCTGATCTTCATTTTTTTAACGCCGTATGGTATCAGACCTATCTCTATTGCAGCTGCTTGTGATAGATCGAGATCTCTGCCTTTTATAAAAGGTCCGCGATCATTAATTCGTACAATTACAGATTTTCCATTATCTTCGTTTGTGACTTCCAATTTTGTATTGAAAGGAAGTGTTTTGTGAGCACAGGTAAGCTTATTCATGTCAAAGATCTCACCGTTTGCGGTTTGACGTCCGTGGAATTTCTTTCCATAATAGGAACAAACAAAATAGAATTCATCACCTTTTTTTACCTTTGTTTCATAAACTTCCGACTTCCCGTATCTTTGATTTAGATGATTCTTAGAAACCCCTTTAGTTTTAAATTTCGCATTTGGACTACATCCAAAAAATATTGATATTAATAATGATATCCAGATGATTCTGTTCAAAATTCCCTCCAACTAACTTTCTATGCATCAAATAATGCAGTAACAAAGAATTTGTCTATCAATTTTTCCTGTTGACAGAAAATGCTCTCCTACCAAGTTTCATTTAAAAATATAAGGATATTTTATGAAAGAAACACTTGTAGATTATTTTATTTCGCTGATCAAGATCGATAGTGAATCTAAAAATGAGAAAGCTGTAGCTTTAAAAATAGCGGAAGATCTACGTAACCTGGGAGCAGAAGTTACTTTTGATAATGCCCACGAAAAAACAGGTGGAAATATTGGAAATCTATATGGTTACTTTCCAGGCAGTATTAATAAAAATCCTATCCTTTTCTGTGCCCACATGGATACTGTTGTTCCGGGAAATGGTATCAATCCGCAAATCAAAGAGGATAGAATTGTAACAGATGGAACTACAATTCTTGGTGCTGATGATAA
>DAOUVH010000300.1 GCA_030667725.1 Candidatus Cloacimonadota bacterium
ACAGCTCGAGCTCATTTTCTTTTTAATACTTTTGGTGTAATTTGGATGGCACTTATTTTCAGATCTTTTACACAATTCATCCTAAATATTGCTCCCTGGAACTCTAACCTGCAAGTAAACCTTCCACTTAATCTTTCGTTGTTTCATACTGTTTTCAATATTACAAACTCTCTTATATTTATACCATTTGTACGTCCCTTTGCTAAGCTTGTGGAAAAACTTGTAAAACCAAAAGAAAGTGATATGTCAAAAAAATATAAACTTCAATATATTAAAACCGGTTTGCAGGATACTGGTCAGATGAATATTCAAACTGCTAAATTTGAACTTAATAAAATGGTAGAACTGATCAATGATATGTTCGATACTTTTCTGAGAGTATTCCGTAATCCAGATCAAAAGATGGGAAGTTCTGTAGAAAAAGTGAAGGACATGGAAGATCTCAGTGATCAAATGCAGGTGGAGATCACTAAATATCTGGTTGAATGTTCTAAAGAAGACCTAAGTGAACGCAGCGTAATGAATGTGAATGCAATTATGAGGATCGTGAATGAGTTGGAAAATATTGGTGATAGCTGCTTCAAACTAATGCTGTTAACAGAAAGAAAATATAATAAAAATATTAAACTTCATGCAAAAGCAATGGAGGAATTCAATGATTTTGCATCCCTATTAGTTGAATCTATGGAACTATATAAACAGCGTATGAACGAACACCTGGAAAAACAAGTTCTGGATTTGGTCTATAAACTGGAAGTGAAAATGAATAACTTGCGTGATAACTTGAAGAAAGCAACTCAGCATCGTCTGCAAGAGGGAAGTAATGTAAAAGCCGAATTACTATATCTCGATCTATTAAAACACTTCGAACACATTGGTGATAATAATCTGAATATCGCTCAAGCTCTTAGACAGATTTATTAGGAGTAACCGGTTTACAAAAAGCCTTCAGATATAGAATAATTCGATCTTATTCTCTATTGAAAATAATCAGACCTAATAATCCTTGCCCAATGAAAAAACCGGCAATACTAAGAATCAACCAGTTTTCCTGCATAATTATATTCCCGTGAATCCCAAGTTGATGAATAAAGGTCATTATAATTATCATCAAAGCAAAGGCAAAATTATTTGTTTTGTAAAACAATTGATATTCACGCTCGTCATATTTTTTCTTCTTAATGAAAGCAAGTGCTGCCATTAAAGCTAAACTCGCCCCACCCACTTTTCCAAATACCAGAATACAGATCCAAACAATTACTCCAATTACTAAAGTATAAATAAATCTTCTTTTCATTTCTCCTCCATCTCTAACTTTTCAGAAAATATAATATTCCGATCAATCCACGGGTTAGCATACCAAAAGCAATAAAACCATAGAACCAGTTAAATCCCGGAAATTTAAAGTAAATAATTGCCATGATCGCTCCCAAGAATGATGCATGCAATGCAGATGCCTTGAATATTAAAACCATTTCTCTTTCGTCAGGAATATTGCGGATTAAGATCAATCCAATAAAAAATAGTATCAAACCAAGTAAACCGATATCACCATACAATTTCGTCAGGATCAAAACCAGGATTCCTGAGATTACTTCGATTACAAAGAAAAGTACATTATTTCCTCTAATTTTCATTTTTCTTCCTCCAAATAAAAAATTTCTTCTACATTAACTTTGAATACACGCGCGATCAATAAAGCCAATTTCATTGATGGATTAAATTTCCCTTTTTCAATAGAAATTATCGTCTGACGCGATACACTCACTTTTTCTGCCAACTCCTGTTGTGTTAGTTCACCATTCATAAATCTGAATTGCTTTAATTTGTTTTTCAGATCATCCAATACAACCTCCTCTCACCTTGTCATTGCGAGTAATCTTCATACTTATCTTCCGAAGCAATCTCTAATTAAAATAAAAAATCTTTTTCCTAACTCACAAAACCGAAGTTGTCTTTTGTTTACATTATGTCAAGTTTTATTTACATTTTGTTGTGTATTATATACTTTTAAATGGAATATCTTCTCGTAAGCAAGTTGAACTTGCTTATGCAATTGAGCTGATAAGTTCAACTTATCAACAGGGAACATATTGTTATTCTCGACTTGTCTGCCAAGCTGTAGCTTTGTAAAGGCTGGATCGGGAATCTATCTCTTTATAGAAAAATCAAATGACTTGACGAAGATTTATGATTTTCATTTGCTAACTTTTGTAACAAAGGAAAGAAAATGGAGGTTGACCAATTATTTTCTGGTATAGGAAAAATAAAAGAATGATTTATTCGTATAAAACCCATATATGGTATTCTAAACGTAATATCAGGTTTAGGAAGTAGTTGGTTGTCATCATAAATGAAGGAATTAACAAAATACTGGAAAAGGAACAGACGACAAATTAAGATGACCATTACTCATCTTAATGGATTTCAAGTCTTAGCCATGAGAAAGAATTCGAAAATTGGAGAATTATCCTTGGACAATATTTTTTCCAAATTAATTCTTCCACTTTGGATTTCCCTTCTTGAAGTAGAATATCAAATACTTCTGGTAGAACATTCTCATTTCACAAGTAGCTTTATGAAGAAGCATGATGTTGTTGAAGAAAGCCAA
>DAOUVH010000112.1 GCA_030667725.1 Candidatus Cloacimonadota bacterium
ACTGACGTGAAACTTGGAGCTGCTAATATTTTAAAACAGGAAATGCTCTCACTCGGTGGTGATGCTGCTGTTGCACGAGGAGTAGTCAATGGCAAACTGGAAATCAGCGATCTGATCCTTTTGGGAAATCTTGATAAAATTAAAAAATTAGTAAAAAAACTTAATTATCAGACAATTTTTGGTCTTCCTGAAATAAATCAAGATTTGTTAAAATTTATTGATAGGTTAGAAAATCTAGATTCGAAAGTTCTAAATTGCAATGGAATCAAACTGGAATTGGATGAAACAAAAATAATTGGTATTCTTAATGTTACACCGGATAGTTTTTCTGACGGGAATCAATATTTTGAAACAGAAAAAGCTGTTAAACGAGCATTAGAAATGATAAGTGAGGGAGCTGACATTATTGATATCGGTGGTGAATCAACCAGACCGGGTGCTAAGAAGGTTAATGCAAAATCCGAACTTGAAAGAGTTATTCCGATAATAGAAGTTTTGCGAAAACAATCTGATATCCCAATTTCTATCGATACTAGAAAAGCTGAAGTTGCAGAGAAATCAATTCAGGCAGGAGCTTCCATACTAAATGATATCAGTGCTCTGCAATTTGATGCTGATATGATAAAAGTACTACAAAAATATCGGGAAGTGCCTGTGATTATGATGCACATGCAGGGAACACCTGAGACTATGCAGGAAAATCCGCATTACGAAGATGTTATTGAAGAAATATTAGATTTCTTTGAAGAACGAATAAATTTCTGTGAAGTGAATGGAATTCATAAAGAACGAATAGTAATTGATCCGGGAATTGGCTTTGGAAAAAGACAGGAAGATAACCTGATTATTTTAAAGAAAATATCTGAGTTCAAATGTCTTGGAGTTCCCATAATGCTGGGTGCTTCACGAAAAAGTTTTATCGGAAATATTTACGATTCGGATGCTGTAGAGCGACTTGCCGGAAGCCTTGCCTCTACAGCTCTTGCGTTCCAAAATAATATAGAAATGATCCGTGTTCATGATATGTGTGAACATAAAAATTTTTTAAAAGTTATGAAAGAAATAAGGAAAGTATAATGAGTATATTCATTCCAAGAGTAGCTGATGTTATCGATATAATTATTGTTGCGTTTATTTTATATAGAGTTTTTATCCTGTTAACAAAGAGTGGTGGTTATCAAATGTTATTTGGTCTGCTTGGTATATTTATTGTTTATATAACAGCTTCGTTATTAAAACTAAATATGATGACCTCCATTTTAAAGGTTTTTAAAGATTATTGGATTATTATCTTCATTGTTCTATTCCAGTCTGAGATCAGGAATTTGTTTGCTCGTATAGCTCAGACTCATGATATGAGGACACTGTTTCAAAGTGCAAAAAAATCTTTCTACTCTCCACTTTTGAATGCAGTTTCTATCATGTCTTTTAGGAAAATAGGCGCTCTGATAATTATCGAGAATAAAAGAAAACTTGATAATTGTATCGAAAGCGGTGAGATCATCGATGCTCAGATCTCAGTGAAATTGCTTCTTACCATCTTCAATAACAAAACAATACTTCATGATGGTGCCGTGATCGTTAGAAATGAAAGATTGTATGCAGTCAAGGTTGTGTTGCCTCTATCTGAAAGTGTAGAATATGCACAAAAACTTGGTACACGCCACTTAGCAGGTGTCGGTGTAACAGAGAATTCGGATGCTTTTTCTATAATCGTTTCGGAAGAAACAGGCAAAATATCAGTTGCAAAAAATGGTGTACTCCATAGTGAACTTACAATTGATGAACTATCTCAAAGGATTAAGGATGAAACATCTTGATAGACCTTTTTTGGTTGCAATAACAGGTGGGATAGCTTCAGGAAAATCTGTTGTTTCCAAATGGTTTGAAGAGCAAAGTTTCTCAGTATTCTATGCTGACAAGATTGGACATGAGCTGTTTGAAGATAAATATTACATAAATAAAATTGAAGAAATTTTTGGAAAAGATATCATCGATGCTGCTCTGTTGATCGGATAAAACTCGGGGAAATTATTTTTAATGCTGCAGACAAAAGAAAACAATTAAATGAACTTCTACATCCTGAGATCAGAAAGAGAATGCAACAAATAATTGATACAAGCACTAATGAAATCCTTGTATTTGAAATTCCACTTCTCTTTGAAAACGGTTTGCAAAATGCTTTTGATCTGACAATTAATATCTCAGCCAGAAATGAGTTGAGAATAAAAAGGATATTGAAAAAGAATAAAATGAGTAAAGATGCTGCTCAAAAAAGAATTAATTCTCAAATGTCTGAATTTGACAAACAGAAGCTGGTAGATGTGAATATTTCAAATGAAAGCAATATTGAAGAGCTTTATCTACGATTGCACAAGCTTCTTCCACTTATAAAAAAAATTAAAAAAAAAGATATAAAGAAAATAACAGAAATATAAAAACAAATTGGAGGAAAAATTGAAATCAAGATTTTTTGTATTTATAGTATTAGTGATGTTGGTTGTTGTAATTGGCACACTGCTGTATAAACCTGTTCCCAAGCACAAGGAGATCACTCATCCAGAATTTATTGAAACGCCCCATGGCGGAAAAATAAAAAAAGAGCCCAAAGCTTTGCCAAATGAGTGGTTTGGATATCAAAGAGCATATCCTTATCATGAAATAAAGCATGAATCTTATCTGGAAGCATTGCAGCAGGCTACAGATTTACATTCACAAACTAGAGGTAATCGTGAGTATAACTGGGAATTAGCTGGTCCAATAAATATAGGTGGTCGTATTACCGATCTGGCGATTCATCCATCCAGTCCTGAAACATGGTATGTAGGAGCAGCTTCTGGTGGTATTTTCAAAACTATTAATGAAGGAGCAAATTGGGAGAACATTTTCACCGATGCACCTGTTATTTCCATTGGTGATCTGGCGATTGATCCTAATGATGAGAACATAATATATGCCGGGACAGGAGAGGCAAATTCTTCCAGTCAGAGTTTTGTAGGAAATGGAATGTATAAATCTATGAATGCAGGTGAAACTTGGCAGCATATCGGCTTGGAAAATTCTGCATATATTGGCAGGATAATCGTGGATTATTCTAATTCTCAAAGGGTATTCGTGGCTGCAACAGGAACTTTGTTCAGTCCCAATGAAGAACGAGGAATCTATCGAAGTGATGATGGAGGGTTAACCTGGGATAGAAAACTATTTGTCACCGATTCTACAGCAGCTATCGATCTGGTTCAGCATCCTACTAATCCTGATATTCTGTATGCATCCATGTGGGAACGCATGAGAGGTAGAGAATACCGTCGATCTGGAGGATTATCTTCCGGAATCTATAAATCCGTAGATGGGGGAGATACGTGGGATGAATTGACCAGCGGTTTACCCAATCACGATGGCGTAGGAAGGATAGGATTGGCAATTGCTAAAAGTAATCCTGAGGTATTGTATGCATTTTACGATCAGCAACCGGTAGGAAATTACTCCTTCCTTGGAATATTCAAAACTACTGATGGTGGAGATAGCTGGATTCAAACCAATGATAGTAATATCTATGATATGAATTCCAGTTTTGGTTGGTATTTCGGGCAAATCTGTGTTGACCCGGCTAATGAAAATAGAGCTTATGCGATGGGTGTTGCACTTTGCCGGACCGAAAATGGTGGTGATAATTGGCAGATAATTGCAGATTATGGAAATATGGATGAAATACACGTAGATCATCATGCTATGATCATTGATGAATTTACAGGTAGAATTGTGGAAGGAAACGATGGCGGATTATATACCAGCATTGACTATGGCAATAATTGGAATAAGATTGATAATATTCCTTTAACTCAGTTCTATGCAATCGAAATGGATTTCTTGAATCCAGAGAGAATTTATGGTGGTACTCAGGATAACAGCACGATTCGAACTATGACCGGTGCTCTTGATGACTGGCACGTGATTCTGGGTGGAGATGGTTTCTATTGCAAAGTTGACCACACAAATCCCAATATTATTTTCGCAGAATACCAATGGGGGAATTTGCATAGATCCACAAATGGTGGTAATTCGTTTTCGTTTATTGCCGGTCAGATGTATGGAGACCGCAAAAATTGGTCTTCTCCGCTTGCCATGCATCCCGTTGATCCTGCAGTTCTTTATTTCGGAACTTATCGTATCTGGAAAACTACTAATAGCGGTGACTACTGGAATGCAGTAAGTAGTGATCTGACAGATGGCGATTTTGGAACCAGCTATCATACGGTTTCTACAATAGGCGTAAACCCTAGTTATCCAAATGTTGTAATTGCAGGTACAGATGATGGAAACGTGCATGTCTCTACCGATGAAGGAGATAACTGGACAGATGTTACTGCAGGTTTACCTAACCGCTGGATAACCAGAGTTGCAGGTGATCCTTTTGATATGAATACGATCTATGTAACCGTATCCGGTTTTCGTTGGGATGAGGCTTATCCGCATGTATTTAAATCGACAGATCTCGGGCAGAACTGGATCGATATATCTTCCAACCTGCCTCAATTACCAATTAATTGCATCGCTTTAGATCCGGAAGTACCTAGCCGCATTTTTGTTGGTTCGGATGCAGGCGTGTTTTACTCTGAAAATGGGGGAGATGAGTGGCAAAGTCTTTCCAGTGGCTTACCTAATGTACCAGTAATCGATATGCTTATACACAACCCAACCCGTACACTATTACTTGGAACTTATGGTTGTTCTGCTTACACATTGAATCTTGATGACATGAATACAGGAACAGCAGAAAATGTTATATCAATCGGTGTAGAATTATTTCAGAATTATCCCAATCCATTCAATCCTGAAACAACGATTACTTTCAATCTACAAAGATCAGTTTCCAAAGCAGCAATCGAGATATTTAATATAAAAGGGCAGAAGATAAAAACTTTGAATGTATTAAATCCTGTAACAAATTCGGAGTATAATGTAGTCTGGAACAGTAAAGATGATAATGGTGATGAAGTTGCAAGCGGAACTTATTTATACAGATTAAAACTAGATGATGAGGTTATAGCTGCGAGAAAAATGCTCCTGATAAAATAATTTGTATTGTTTAACCGAAAG
>DAOUVH010000043.1 GCA_030667725.1 Candidatus Cloacimonadota bacterium
AAAAAATATTTCATCGGACAGGCAAAATACCATTTACATTCTTTTTGCTTCATTTACTACTTTCTATACTGCCTTTTTCTCTGCGGTACTTTTAATTTTAATCATGTTAATCTCTCTATCTCAATATTATTTTCATAAGAATATTTCAGGTATTTGAGGTGTCCCACATTTTTCGTACAAATTTTTGCCGAATCCTATAATTCTTTCATCATCAATTGTTCGTGCTTTTTGCGGACATATCTTTACGCAAGCGTGACAATAAATACAGAGATTTTCATTAATATCTATTCTATCTTCAAATATTGAAATCGCATCTACCGGACAAACTTCTCGGCACAAACCACATCTGTCACATAATTCCAAATCAATTTTTGGTTTAACTTTTAATTTCTCGGAACGTTCTTTATACGGATAATTGCCGGGAACTTTGATCTCTTTATGACTTTCAAAATTAGTCATAATCTGCTTTCCGAAATCTTTGGCAATTTTCAAATCTTCTGCATTTGGTCTTCCTTCGGCTATCGGATATTTTGAACTGCTGAACGAATGAACTCCAATGAAAGCTGCTGCTGCAATCGGGAAAAATCCAAGTTCAATTGCAAGATCTTTTAGTTCCAATAAAGCATCACCAAAATGTCTGTTTCCATATACAGTCACTAAAACCGCTTTTGTATTATTTGCTCCGAAATTTTTTAACCTATCGATAACCGTGAACGGAATTCTGCTTGAATGAACGGGAACTCCGATCATCACAATCTCATCATCAGTGAATTTTTGTTTGTTAATGTTATTATTGTTAATCAGGTTTATCTGTTCTGTTTTTTGAAAATTCATCCCATTTGCAATTGCATCTAATACTTTTTTCGTTGTTCCGGTAGGAGAAAAAAAGATTAAATTTAATTTTTTGTTTTTCATAATTATTTTAATTCCTCTAATTTTCTAAGTTTACTAAAATTTTCAATAGATCTTTCCGTAAATTCATTATGATAAAGCAAAGATGCAGGATGAGATAACGGAAATATTTTATAATTTTCTGCAATAAATATTTTTCCGATCAATTCAGGAAATTCTTTTTTGGAAAACTCATCAAATTCATTTTTATTAAACATATATTTGGTGGCATAATAACCGAGAGGTACTATTATTTTCGGAGCAATTTCAGTGATTTCCATATATAGATATTTGGAACACTCTTTTATCTCTCTTTGTTTTGGTCTTCGATTTTGCGGAAGATTACACTTAATTAAATTAGTCATATAAATTTCATCTCTTGAAATTTGAGAGTGCTTTAACAATTTATCAAGCATAATTCCCGAAGGTCCGATGAACATTTCATTTTCTTTATCTTCCAATTCTCCCGGAGCTTGAGCTATCAGCATTATATCTGCATTTTTGTTGCCTTCTCCAGTCAAAGCATTTAAACGAGTTTTATACAATTCGCAGAGTTTACAATTCTGAAGTTCTTTTTTAGAATACATTTTAATTAACCTTATTAAGTATATATTTTAAAACTCAATTATCTCTCCGACTCCGCCTGCGATGTATTTTTTAGGATATAACTTTTTAATTTTCTCTTTGTATTTTGTGCAGTGAGATGGACAAACTTTCTCAATATTTTCTAAAATTTCAAATTCATCAAATCCGTGTAAACCTCCCACAATCGCATAAACATTTCCGAATTTGGAGATAGATTCTATAATGTTACCAACTCCCGGATGTCCGCAGCCGATGATAAGAGCGAGACCTTTCTCCGTCTTGATTGCTAAAGATTGTTCTCTTTTATTCAATTCACCCGTAAGGAAAATATTTTCATAGAGTTGAGCTGGTTTGTCGTAATATTTCACTTTGTTTGAATATCGGATTCCGTGGAATGAAATTGGAATGTGAATAACTGCTTTCTGATTCAAATTTAAAAAGGTCGAAAGTCCGCCAATATGATCAAAATCGGGATGTGAAATAACAATATCGTCAATTGAAGTCGGATCAATTTTCAAGCTTAAAAGATTTTCCAACAAGATTTTTCCGTTTCCACCTGTATCAAATAGAATATTTCTTTCTTCTGTTTCAATTAAACAAGACCAGCCCCAATCTGCGATCAAATCGGGTTTGTGCGTTGTATTATCGTAAACAATCATTATTTTCATAGTTACCTACAATTTAAGAAAATTTCTCTCTTCACCTTTTCTCCATTCCTCAGAAATTGTTGAAAGATTATTTTTAATAATTTCAATACTATTTTCTATCGAATTTTCCTTCATTAAAATACATACAAATTTTCTCTTAATTCTTTTAATATTGGGTCCGAATACTTTTGAAACAACTATTTGCACTTTTTCTTGTTTCAGTAATTTAGCAATACTTCCGGCTTTTTTCGGGTCAGCATGAACATCTTCCTCTTCTTCAGTAGTATTATTGATTATTTTAATGAATTCGGTGTTTTCTTTGTTAATTTCATAAATATAAAAATATTCTGCATCACCAAAATGGCGTTCCATAAATGTTTTGCCATCATCAGTGGCAAAAGCAATTTTCAATTTTTTCATATTTCTTTCCAATTAAATAATCCCCGAAGTTTAAAAAGCTTCGGGGATTTAAGCTAATTAAGCTTCTTTCAGGTCACCATTCTTGTATGCATCATAAGCTTTTTTTACGGTCATCTCACCAGCTCCGATATATACCTTAGTTCCTGTTTGAGTAACAACCGCTGCTGCATTTCCACCAGGTCCATTACCTGTTATTAGAATATTCACACCAAATTCTGCCATCTTTTGTGCTGTTTTAGGTCCTGCACCATGTGCTTCATTTGCTATTGCACGGTTATCATAAGTTTCAATTTTTTCAGTTTCTTCATCATAGATAAAGAAAAATTCTGTTCTACCAAATCTTGGATCCATCTTGGAATCCCATTCTGTTCCTTTTGCTGTTAATAATACTTTCATCTTAACTCCTTCTTGACTCACGGATAAAGTGCAGGACGTATCATTTTGATGCGTCCCTACTGTTACGGTTCAATCTACAAGAATGAACCCGCTACAGTGTTCATCTATGAGCTATATTTTTTTATTTTCTTCCAACTTTTTTCTAATATCTGTTTTATCTTTCCATCATCGTATTCTACAATCGTTTTTCCCATCGTCATTGCTTTTGTGAAATTTTCATCATAAGGAATTTCTGCAATTAACTGAATATCTTCGGTTTCTAAAAATTGATGGATTTCCTTAACTTTATCAGGATTAATATCAGCTTTATTGATGATGCATCCGGCTTTGATACCGAATTTCTTCACAAGTTCATAAACTCTTTTCACATCATGAATTCCTGACACAGAAGGCTCGGTAACCAGCACAACAAAACTAGCACCGGAAAGAGATGAAACTACAGGACATCCAATTCCCGGAGAGCCATCAACTACTACGAAATCTTTATCCAATTTCTCAGCTAATGCTTTTGCTTCGTTTTTCACTTTGGCTACTAATTTGCCGGAATTCTCTGCACCAATTCCTAAACGAGCATGCACCATTTGCGTATTAGTTTTCACATCAGAGATTATCCAATCACCCACATTTTGTTCATTCATACTTATTGCATCAGTAGGGCAAACACGTGCACAATATCCGCATCCTTCGCAATCGAGTGCTTGAACAATGTATTTGTTATCAATAACGGGAATTGCATCCCAACGGCAAACCTCAGCACACTTTCCACATTTGATACATTTGTCTTGATCTATTTTGGCTAAAACCCCACTGAAAAAAATTTCTTTCCTGTCATTTTCCGGTTTCATCAAAAGATGCATATCAGCGGCATCTACATCACAATCTGCCACCATCACGTTTTTGTTTGCCAAATATGTCAAAGAAGCTGTGATCGAAGTCTTTCCTGTTCCACCTTTTCCTGAAATTATTACGATTTCTTTCACAATGTAACCTCTTGCTGAAATTTGGAAATAAATGCAATTATGTCTTCAAGTTGAGCTTTTACTTCCGGGATTTTGGTATAGAGAAGCTCTCCATTGGAATATATTTCTGCAATCTTTCTCATATTAGGAATTTTGGCTATTATGAGAATATTATTCTCTTCACAATATTTTTCCACATTAGCATCACCGATCCCAAATCTGTTGATGATTACTCCCATCTCCTTTTTTAACTCTCTCATTGTTTCTATAGCGAGTATCAGATCATGTAATCCGAAAGGTGTTGGTTCTGTTACAAGTAAGATCAGATCTGCATCTTTAGTGGCTTCGATAACCGGACAGGAAGTTCCCGGAGGAGCATCGAAAAGTTTTATTGCTGATTTTTTAAAGTTTTCATCCACATATTTGATTGTTTGTCCGATCAATGGAACGGCTTGCTCTTCTCCAATAATTAATCTGCTTTCGATAAAATCCAGATTTCCTGATTTGAAATGTTTTAGATCGCCCATTTTTTTTTGTTTCATGGGAAGAGATTTTGTCGGGCATAACTCGCTGCAGGCATAACATCCATGACATAATTCAGGAAAAACCATAATCATTTCACCAAGTTTCATAACAGCGTTGAAATTGCATACTTTCTGACAATTCCCACAAAGAATGCATTCATCTTTTTTCCATTCGGGGATCATTTTATATTTATCTTCTTCGTGGATCTTTTCACCGGATATGAATAAACCCGAGTTTGGTTCTTCCACATCCAGATCCGTGAGAACGACAGGATATTTTTCTGCTAATAAAGAAGCCAAATTTGTTGAAACAGTGGTTTTCCCTGTTCCGCCTTTTCCGCTGGCAATTGCTATTTTCATGTTTTTCCTTATTCCTATATTCTATTAATTAGATGTTATAGTAATTTAATTTTTATTATCTTCAGAAGGTACGATCAAGACCGGTATTCGAGAGAGAGCAATTAGAGATTTATGAATGCTTCCAAACAGAAGATTATGGAATTTTCCATGTTTATGAGAACCAATAACAATAAGATCAGCCTTAAATACATCTGCTTCCTTTAGTATATTATCGACTGTTGATCCTTCCATTAAAATGCATTCAGCTTTTATCCCTTCTTTGTTTAAGTTATTGTGAATTTCTTTAAGTCGATCCTCGATTTGTTTTTTCTGAACATTGATTAATTCCATTGAAGGTGTTTGATTAAATTCTGTTGTAATTGCAGAAAGATATGATTCTAACGTCTCAGAGTGAACTATAAGCAATTGTCCTTTGGATTCTTTAATCAATTTTTTTACATAATTAATTACTTTATCTGTTGTGTCTAAAAAATCGATAGCTGCTAAAATTCTTTTCATAATAACCTCCTCAAATAAAAATCATTCTTTTTCACAACCCAAAATCATACTTAGTGATCGCAAAGATTATCTCCTGATTTCAATCCTTCTGAGATGTAAGTTTCCACGAGTCCTTTTAGGTTGTTGGAGCTCAATCCGATTATCACTTCAATGTTATTTTGTGCAAAAAGTTGCTGCGCTCTACTTCCCATTCCACCGGCGATAATTGCTGTACACCCAAGTTCCCTCAAGAAAGCAGGATGTGAACCCGGTTCGTGTGGTGGTGGTGATACAAATTCTTCGTTAATGATCTTATCGTCTGCAACTTCATAAATTGCAAATTTCTCACAATGTCCAAAATGAGCACATAAATTTCCACTTTCTGTAGGTATTGCGATTTTTTTATTCATTCTTTTCTCCATTAAAATCAATTTCTTCATTTTTATTATCTAAAATCGAATATTCGGCATTAATGATCTTTTTCTCATTCTGTTTATCTTCAATTTGTTTGGGATGAATTACTTTGTTGAACATTTTTTTAATTTTACTATCCTCACTTGTTAGATCTTTTACGACAGTTCCTACAATGGCAGTTATCATTGTTCCAATAAAAGAATTTCTTCCACGATGACTTTGACTTCGTTTATTCCTGTATTTAAATCCACCATAATGTCTTCCATCTGTCATATTATTTTACCTCCTTGAAGAAAAAATAGCGACAGAGGAGGAGAGATTCAACCCCTGCCGCATTCCACATTACTCGTCCTTTTTTAATTCGGAGAGTCGTGTTTCCATTGTTTTGAGCTCATTCTTAAGTGCGTCCATTTCTGATTTAAGATACTTTTCTTCATCTTTTGCTGAATATTGTGGAACTGGATAATTCGGATAACTGGAAAATCCCTGATTTCCAAATCCTCGTCCGTAACCTCTTCCAAAACCACGACCGAAACCTCTTCCAAAACCTGCACTACCTCTTGGTGCACCTTTTGCATATCCCGGACTTTCATAGCCATTACAATATCCTAAACCTCTACCTGTCATTGGTCCCATTCCGTTAGGACCCATTCTGTCACCTCTTGGCATAATAACCTCCTTATTTTAGTTAAACCAAATTATCTGTTTCTTCCTTGACCTTGACCTCGACCTTGTCCTTGACCTTGTCCTTGACCCATATTGTTTCCGGCAGATTTTCCCAATCCGCGTCCTGTTCTTGGTCCTTTTCCATCTGGACCTGTTTTATCTCCACCTGGCATAATTACCTCCTTCTTCCATTATTGTTATTACTGCAACATCTTCCATGTCCGAATCCTCCTGCCAGATCCAATAGATTATCGGAACCACAAGAGGGACATTTATTAATTACGTTTTCAAAATTAGTATTGAACATATGCCCACAAGAATTGCATTTTATGATGTTGCCTCGGAAATGAATATTTCCACCATCTATTTGGAGTTGTTTACCCTCTATAATAAATTCAGCGATCTTTTTACGGGCATTTTCAATCAGCCGTGAAAAAGTAGAACGGGATATTTCCATCTCTTCAGCAGCATCATTATGATTCATGCCGATATGGTCAGCAAGCCGAATTGCTTCATATTCATCAATCGATAGCTCAATTGAATCTAATGAGGTTCTTCTTATTCCCACAGGCTTAAATTCCGTATAAAGTGGAGGTCTGTGCACGATTCTCTGCATTTTCCTTCTAGGCATAAATTCTCCTTTATTAATTTCTAAGACAAGATAATGCACATATGCTCAATACGCAAGTTTTATTTTAAAAAATAAACAAAAAAAACTCCGAAATATTTCGGAGC
>DAOUVH010000033.1 GCA_030667725.1 Candidatus Cloacimonadota bacterium
GGATGTTGAGATAAAGAGAACAAGTTCAGTGATTGAGACTACACCATTTGGAAAAACTGACCAACCCGATTTTCTAAACTGTGTTATCGAACTCGAAACAACCTTAATACCGGAAGATCTCTTGGAAAAGTGCTCATACATAGAAAATCAACTGGGTCGCACCAGAAATGAGAAATGGGGTCCTAGAACCATAGATATTGATTTATTATTCTTTGGAGATAAGATCATGAACACTAACACACTGGTTCTTCCCCATCCGGAATTGCATAAACGTGAATTTGTCTTAACTTCTTTAATGGAATTATGTCCGGATCTTATTCATCCAATATTACAGAAAACAATAAAAGAAATTTTTATGGAGTTATAATGAAAAAAACTGCTGCAATTATCCTTGCTGCCGGTAAGGGCACTCGCATGAAATCAGATAAACCGAAGGTAATATTTGGATTAGCAGGAAAACCAATGATAAACCGTGTTGTAGAAACAGCAAACAAGATCAATAGTGATCTGATCGCAATTGTTGTAGGTTACAAAAAAAAACAGGTGATCGATATTGTTCCAAAAAATAGTAATATTAAATTTGTTGAGCAGGTACAGCAGAATGGAACAGGTCATGCTGTGATGGTTACAAAAGATATTTTTAAGGATTTTGAAGGAGATGTTTTTATACTATGTGGTGATGTTCCCCTTCTCAGACATAAAACCCTTGAAAAAATGCAAGTAAGGCATAGAGAGCATAATGCTTCCTGTACTGTTCTAACAGCTGTTATGGATGATGCTCTTAAGTATGGACGAATGATACGAAACACAGATGGCAAGATACAAAGAATTGTTGAATTCAAAGATGCAACTGAAGATGAAAAGAATATAAAAGAAATTAATACTGGAATTTATTGCTTTGATGCAAAAGATCTCTTTACCGCCTTGCAAAGTATTAATAGCAATAATAATCAGAATGAATATTATCTAACTGATACACTAGAAATTTTGAATAATGAGAATAAGCTTGTTACTTCAGTCTTACTCGATGATATGGTAGAGGCTTCCGGAGTAAATTCTAAAGAGCAGTTAGCTGATCTGGAAACTGAATTTCTTAGTAGGCAAGAGCATTTTGAAGAATAAATTGAATATCCAATATCGAACAAGGAATGATGAATGAAGAAGGGAAAAGGAAAAGAGGATAAAAGATTAAAAATGAATACCCAATATCGAACACGGAATAATGATTTATGAAGGAAAAACGAAAGGAGTATAAAATGAGTGATATTCTATATTCACCATGGCGGTTACAATATATTTTATCTAATAAAGATAAAGAATGTATATTCTGTGTAAAACCCTCGGAAAATAAAGATGAAGAGCATCTGATCCTCTATAGAAGTGAACACTGTTTTGTAATTATTAATACTTATCCGTACAACAATGGACACCTGATGGTTGTTCCCAACAAACACGTTCCAAATTTAATTAGACTGAATAAGGAAGAAATAGCAGATCTTTTTGAAACAGTACAGTTATGCGAAAAAGTGATAACTGAAGTTTATTCACCTGATGGGATGAATATCGGGCTCAATCTTGGCAGAGCTGCCGGAGCTGGTATTGATGATCACCTTCATGTACATTTAGTTCCACGCTGGAATGGAGATGTAAATTTCATGTCAGCAATCGGAGGAACCAGAGTAATTCCGGAATCATTTGAACTTGCATACTCTAAACTTAAAGAACAGTTTGACAATGAGAAAACTGAAAAATAATTTGTTTCGCATAGATAAACGTGCTTTACTAATAGGTATTACAGCATTACTACTAATTAGTGTAGCATCTTATTTTTTGTTCTTTAATAAAAAAATTAGTGTAAATATTGAAGATGAAGTTATTGAGATCACTTCTCTTAAACTATCAATTTTGAATGGATGTGGTGTTCATGGTGCTGCAAGTGAAGTTAAAGAGATCCTTATCAATCAGAGTCATGAAAACGTCGATATAATCTCTTGGGAAAACGTGAAGAGTTATAAATTCATTTATGGAAAATCAATTATTGTAGTTAAAAAGAAAGATGAACATAAACTAAAATATTTAATGGAAATAACCGGAATCTCACGCAGAATTCTTGCTTTGGATGATGATACGATAGAAGACTTTCAAATAATTCTTGGTAGAGATTACCGAACATATTTTAAATAGGAGACTATGGAACAAAAACAAGCAATTGCCAATATAATTAATTGGATGGAAGATAAAAAGGCCATACAGATCAAACATATCGATGTTACCGGAGAAACTGATTACACTGATCATCTGATCATCTGCAGCGGAACTGCAGAGTTGCATAATAAGGCTATTTCTGAGAATATCATTCAAAATGCAAAAGAAAATGGAATAGAAGTTCTTTCTACTGAGGGTAAGAATTCCAGTACTTGGATATTGATAGATTTTGGTGATATTATCGTTCATATATTTAGCCAGAATAAACGTGAGTATTACAAGATTGAAGATCTTTATGAAGTTAATTCCAGAACAAAGAAGGAAATTAAAGAAAAATAAACTATGAAAACAAAAATATATAACGATATTTTAAAATCATTAAAGAAGATAGGTGCTAAATGTGATGAGAATTTTACAGTTGAGATCCCTAATGTTGCTGAACATGGTGATTTCTCCAGTAATGTTGCACTGATAAACACAAAAATTCTAAAAATGAAACCGCGTGTCCTGGCTCAAAAAATTGTTGATGACCTTTCCAATAAGAGAGACTACAAATCAATTGAAATCGCTGGACCTGGTTTTCTTAATTTTAAGATAGCAAATTCTCTTTATTATAAAGAACTTCAGAAGATTTCAGATGCACAACACAATTATGGTTCATCAAATTATGGAAAGAGAAAAAAGGTTCTCATAGAATTTATTAGTGCTAACCCAACAGGGCCGTTGAACGTTGTTAGTGCTCGTGCTGGTGCTTATGGGGATTCTCTCTTTCGCATTATGGAACACATCGGCTTCGAGCCATTTCGTGAATTCTATATTAATGATGCAGGAAACCAAGTAGATATTCTTGCTGAATCGCTTGAGATCAGATATCGTGAGCTGCATGGGCATGAGTGTGAAGAATTCCCATTTGAAGCTTATCATGGTGAATATATTAAAGATCTGGCAGCTGAATTAAATACGATTGAAGGAACGAAACTCTTTCACATGACAGAGGAAGATCGTCTCGAACGAATGAAGAATTTTGCATTAGACGAGATCCATAAAATTCAGGTTTCCAGCTTAAACCGGTTTGATGTTCAATTTGATAATTGGATGTCTGAGAAAAAATTGAGAGCAGAAGGAATTCTGGAAGAGGCACTAAGTTATCTTGCAGAAGCAGGTTGCACCTATGAAAAAGATGATGCGGTTTTCTTCTCATCAACTAAATTTGGCGATGAAAAAGATCGTGTGCTTATTAAGGCTGATGGAAATCCAACCTATCTTGTTCCAGATATTGCTTACCATTTAACTAAATATAATCGTGGTTTTGATATTATTATCGATGTTTTGGGACCTGATCACCACGGTCATGTCTCTAAACTTCGTGCTGCAATTAAAGCATTAGAATTAGATGATTCCAAACTGGAAGTTGTCTATCTCCAACATATAAACCTTTTACAGGAAGGTGAAGTCGTTAAAATGTCGAAACGAGCAGGAAATATTGTTACGATGGATGACTTGCTGGATTATGTTGGAAAAGATGCAGCCCGGTATTTCTTTATTGATCGGAAACCTTCAGCTCATCTGGATTTTGATCTGGAACTTGCAAAAAAGAAATCAAGCGAAAACCCTGTATTCTATTGCCAGTATGCCTTCGCACGAATTAACAGTATACTTAAAAAAGCAAAGAAAGTAAAATTAACATTGAAAAAATTCGATGATAAAAATCTAAAAAAACTAAATAAAGCTGACGAGATAAATCTTATTAAAAAGATGTTGGATCTTTCATCTGTTCTTAATCTTTGTGCAGATAGTAGAGAACCCCACAGATTGGCGAACTATGTTCATGAGCTAGCTGGAATGTTTCATAAATATTACGCAAAATATAAGATCATCAACGAAGAAAACCCTGATTTAAGCCTGGCAAGATTGTATCTTATCAGTGATGTACAAATTGTGATATCCATATCTCTGGATTTGATGGGAATCTCCTCACCTAAAAAAATGTAGATATTCCTTTTGCATGAAAAAGATAATTATCCTTTCTGATACTCATAAGAATCAAAAAACCATAAGAAAAATCTTCACAAATGAAACTGAATATACTCATATCATTCATTTAGGTGACGATTTTGAGGATATGGACAATAATATTGATATCACTGATAACATTGAATTAATCAGGGTTCCAGGCATATATCACTCCGGCTATAAAGATGGAACACTACCTGTAATTAAGGAAATTGATATTGAGAATTGGAGATTTGCTTTAGCACACAGACTTGAAGATCTCCTGAAAACAAATATTCCAGCAAATTTCTACCTCTACGGTCATACACATCATTATAATTATGATCATATTGATGAAAAACATTTCATTAATCCAGGTCATTTGAAAGCAAGAACAGACCGTGGTCAGAAAGCTTCCTATGTGGTTATGACCATTGATAAAAACGTAGATGTTCAGTTCAAACATCTTGATGGAAAAGTTTTCAAGCATAAACACATAATTAAATTGTAACTAAATTCTTTATTAAAGTTTATATTAATAAGTATATTTTTGGAGGGGCAATGAAAATTGAAGAAATTAATCAAAAAGTAATGGAAAAAAGTGAGTTTATTGATAAGATTACAAAGGAAACTGAAAAGGTTATTGTAGGTCAGAAGTATATGATCAAACGACTTCTTATTGGGCTTCTTGCAGATGGACATATTCTACTGGAAGGTGTTCCAGGACTTGCAAAAACACTTGCTGTAAATACTTTAGCAAATACAATCAAATCTACATTCAAACGAATTCAGTTCACTCCGGATCTTTTACCGGCAGATCTTATGGGAACTCTTATTTATAATCAGAAAACCAGCGAATTTGTAGCCAAAAAAGGTCCTGTTTTTGCTAACTTCATACTTGCAGATGAAATTAATCGTGCTCCGGCAAAAGTGCAGTCTGCCTTATTGGAATCAATGCAGGAAAGACAAGTAACTATTGGGGATACAACCTATCCATTGCCAAAACCATTCCTAGTGATGGCAACTCAGAATCCTCTCGAACAGGAAGGAACATATCCCCTACCTGAAGCTCAAGTAGATCGTTTTATGCTTAAACTTATCATCAATTATCCAACACGAGAAGAGGAAAAACTAATTCTGGATAAAATGGTTCGAAAAGATGAGATAAAAGTTAAATCGGTAGTTAAGCCAAAGGATATAATGGATATGAGAGAGTTGATCAAAGATATCTACATGGAAGATAAAATTAAGGAATACATTCTTGATCTGGTTTTTGCAACTCGTGAACCAGATAAATATAAAAATCTGAATGACCTCTCTGATCTTATTGATTGTGGAGCTTCGCCACGAGCTACTATCTATCTTGCGCAGGCAGCAAAAGCTCATGCCTTCCTAGAGCATCGTGGTTATGTAACACCCGATGATATCAAAGCAATTGGTAAAGACATCCTCAGACACAGAATTATTCTTACATATGAAGCTGAAGCTGAACAAATTACACAAGAAGATATTGTTACCAGATTATTTGATGAGATCGAAGTTCCTTAGATTGATTAGGGATTAGGGATTAGAAATTTTGGAAACAAAAGATATAATTAAGAAAGTTCGTAAAATTGAGATCACGACAAGAGATCTTGTTTCAGATCTTTTTTCCGGTGAATATCACAGTTTATTCAAAGGACAGGGTTTGGAATTCTCTGAAGTCCGGGAATATCAAAGTGGTGATAGCTTCCGTCAGATAGACTGGAATGTTACAGCACGCCAAGGTTTCCCATATATTAAGAAATTCGAAGAAACACGTGAACTTAATGTAATGTTCCTCATCGACAGCAGTGCTTCTACCCTATTTGGAACCAAAGGCTATCTTAAATCCGAATTTATCACAGAAGTTACTGCAGTGCTTTCTTTCTCCGCATTATCCAATAATGATAAAGTTGGACTTCTGCTTTTCACGGATGAAGTTGAAAAATACATTCCTCCCACAAAAGGGAAAAAATCAGCACTCAGGATTTTACGAGATATTCTATATTTCGAACCTAAGAAAAGTGGAACAAATATTAAAAATGCTGTAGAATACATTTACCGTCTTATAAAAAAGCGCAGCATTATCTTTATTCTCTCCGATTTTCTTGATACTAATTATCTGGATAGTTTAAAGATACTCGCCAAGAAACATGATGTTATCGCCTTAAGAATTCAGGATAGTGCAGAATATGAAATGCCAAATGCAGGATTGCTCCATCTTCAAGATCCCGAAACTGGTAAAACATTTACTATTAATTCTTCTAATCCTAAATTACAAGGAAAATACAATGAAGCCATAATCAAGCAGGAAACTGAACTAAATCAGCAATTTAGAAAGATGAAGATTGATCTTGTAACATTAAGTACAGATAAACCTTATGCTCCTGAACTTATGAAATTCTTTAAATTCCGCATCAGAATGAAGAATCAGAGGTGACACAAACATATGTTTGTGAATTTTAAATGAGAAATTATAAATTAAATATTAAAAAGATTGCAGTATTGACTGCATTAATAATTCCACTGTTTTTATTCTCACAAGAACTAAATTACAAATTAGAAAAACCTCAGAAACTCTTTGTGGGCACTCCTTTCAAATTACATATTAATATCTCTTCAGCAGTTTCAGACAGCATTTTTTCAACCCAAAATGATACTCTTGATATTTTCATTTTAAAGAATATTGAATCGGCTGAAGAAATCAATGATGAGATTAAAACTACATTGTTAGATTTAACCTATCAACCCTTTGATACTGGTGAATTCACATTTCCGGAACTTGAGTTTGCAGTTAAAACTGCTGATAGCCTGGAAATACTCAAAACAAAAGAATTCATCCTAAATATAGAATCTGTTATAACTGACAGCACGGAAAGCATAAAAGATATCGCTGCTCCTCTGGCAGTAAACTTAAAATTTCTTGATTACTTCATTCCGTTATTAATCATTATTCTCATCATTTTAGCTATAAAATATTTAATCAACATAATTAGGAAATCTAAAAAAGAAATCTCTGAACCTGAGATCATAGATGATAGACCTGCATATATTATTGCTTTGGAATTGCTGAATAAATTAAAGAAAGAAGATCTATTAATAAAAAGAGATTTCTTAAATTTCTATTTCAGGATTTCATTAATTTTACGTCTATTTATTGAATTGCATTATAAGATAAATTCTGTTGAGATGACAACCAGCGAGATTCGAGCAAATCTGACATTGGATGATCATACTGAAAAATCTGAGATCCTCAAGTTTCTGGGGCAAGCAGATATGATAAAATTTGCCAAATTAATTCCCAAAAATACCGATTCTGAACTAGCTTTAACTTGGCTGGAGAATTATTTTAAATCTTTTGAAAAGTTTACAACTAACAAAAGCGAACAAAAACAAAGAAGGAATTCTGAATGATCCTTTCTTTTGTTAGTTATCGTTCGTTGTTAAACAAGGTATTTTAAAATGCTTGAATACGTCAATCCAAATTGGTTCTGGGCTCTTCTGATAATTATTTCATATCTTTTATATGAATTTTTAGTAATACGCAAGAGAAAGGTCAGATTGATCCACAGCCGTATTGACCTGATCCGTTCAATCGCAGGCAGAAGCAGCTTGTTGCAATATGTTCCAATTATTATAAGAACACTCACAATAGTGCTTCTCATACTTGCTTTAGCTCGACCTCGATTTGCACACAAGAAACAGCAGATCACCGGCAAAGGCATTGATATTATGCTGGCTATTGATGTTAGCGGAAGTATGAAAGCAGTTGATTTCAAACCTGTGAACAGGCTGGAAGCTGCTAAGAAAGTAGCAATAAGTTTTATCGAACACCGCAGAAACGATAGAATTGGGCTTATTGTTTTCTCTGAAAATGCCTTTACTCAATGTCCGCTCACACTTGATTATAATATTCTCATGTCTATTATGGATAATGTATCAATAGATGAAAAAGCAAATGGAACAGCTATCGGTATGGGACTTGCCACAGCAGTAGCTCGTCTGAAAGACTCCGAAGCAAAATCTAAAGTGATAATCCTCATCACGGACGGAAGAAATAATGCCGGTGAGATCGAACCTTTCGATGCTGCCGGACTTGCCTCAGCCTTTGATGTAAAAGTGTATCCGGTTGGAGTAGGCAGAAAAGGACTTGTAGATTATCCTGTGCAAACTGCTTTAGGAATTCGTTATCAGA
>DAOUVH010000155.1 GCA_030667725.1 Candidatus Cloacimonadota bacterium
CAACTGGAAAATTATCTCATTTACGACAAAGATCCACTATATTACAATATGAAAAGTGTTATTGATATGGGTGTATCAAAATCTTCGGATACAGATTTCCGTCTTGCTTCAGATGATATCAATATCAAAAATACAGGAATTTATTATTTTGTAAAAGATCTTGGTTTCTACGGCAGATTTGATGTAAATTCACATTTCTTCGATGAAACACAATACAGTTCAGAAGAATTTTATTATCAAAAATTTGATGAAAATGGTGAAGCATTGGGTGATAGTGTATACTCCGACAAAATACAAACAAAATCATCTTTCTTTCCCATAGAATTAAAAGAAGGAATTGGTATCAACTATCGAATCTTAAATTTATCACGAGCGAATTTAAGTTTTAGAGCAGGGTTCGGTTTTAGGCAATTTTTCAATAGAGATGTCTTTGTTTATGATCCGGCAGAAACATATGAAGATAATGATGGTATCGAACATAGAAAGTACTTTGAATTAGCTTCCACAAAGAACACAGGAACCGAAATGTCGCTTGTCGGCAATTTCCAGCTGCCTTTTAATTTAACTTATGCTACAGATGCAGATTTCTATTTCCCGTTTGATGAAGTTGGCGAATACACCTTTGAATGGGAAAATTCTTTTAAATTAAATTTGCTCAAGCATATCTCACTTGATTACAAATTTAATTTGAAAAAGTTAGGTGAGGAATCAGGTATCGATTTTTTGGTTAAAGAGCATAGTCTGTTCTTAAGAGTAACTTATTTCTTGAGATAATATGGAATATATAGCGCAATCTTTAATTATTGATGGAGAACTTACAAAACATACTGTACCTACTTTGAATATTGAGTTTTACAAATATATCGATATGGTGATTACCATCATTGATCTGCAGAAAGTTACAAGGGTCGACAGTGCCGGTATTGCTTTTATTGATGAGATATTATTGCAATTGAAACTTGATCCTGAAGATTCCTTATCTATGAATAAAATGGTGAAAATAGCTTATATTACATTCACTTCCGCAAAATTAAGCCCCCTTAAAACAAAGATAAAACCAGATTTCTTTACTAAGCTTGGTTCCGGATTTATAACTTTTCTTAAATCTGTTAAGGATGGAATATATTTGGTCGCCGATATTTCCTACTGGTCATTTGTAGGTATTTTCAATAAGAAAGGACAACGCAAAGGTTCAGTAATTCAGCAGGCTCTGTTCATTGGAGTGGATGCACTGGGAATAATTGCCTTACTCTCAATGATCCTTGGTTTGATACTGGCTTTGCAATCCGCTGCACAATTACGACAATTTGGGGCCAATATATTTGTTGCTGATCTCATGGCCGTGTCCATGGTCACGGAAATGGGACCTATACTTACTGCGATAATTTTGGCAGGTAGAAGTGGCTCATCAATAGCTTCAGAGATAGCTACCATGCAGGTTACCGAGGAAATTGATGCACTTAAAATGATGGCGATAAATCCCATACGATATGTTGTCGTTCCCAAATTCCACGCAATCACGATCTGTATCCCGCTTCTTGTAACAGCATCAACATTGATCGGAATATTTGGCGGTCTTATCATCGCTGTAACATATCTTGATCTTAGTGCTACCGTTTTTATTAATAGAGTATTCGAAATACTTACCTTGAAAGATGCTGTAATCGGATTGGGTAAAAGTTATTTCTTTGCGTGGGTTATTGTGATAATTGGAAGTTACTACGGATTTAATGTTAAGGGTGGAGCAGAAGGTGTTGGGAAGGTTACTACTCAGGCAGTTGTTGCTTCTATATTCTGGGTGATCATTCTAGATGCGATAAATAGCTTGATCTTCTACTTTAAAATATGAAAAAACCAATAATATCAGTTAAGAATCTCGTTGCAAAATATGGTGAAGAAACAATATTGGAGAATATTTCTGTGGATATTTATCCTCAGGAAGTAACTGTGATTCTGGGGGGTAGTGGATGCGGAAAAACTACTTTTATCAAGAATATTCTAAAACTTTATCAACCTTTTTCCGGATCGGTAAAGATCTTTGATAAAGAAGTAACTTCAATAGATGAGCAGGAATTTAATGATATTTTGAGTAAAATAGGAATGCTGTTTCAAAACGGAGCACTACTAAATTCACTCAGTATCTTTGACAATGTTGCAATCCCTTTAGAACAGCATACGAAGCTTTCAAAAAATGTGATTGAAAAAATGATAAAAGTAAAACTGGATCTGGTTAATCTAGGACATGCAGTACATATGGTACCCTCAGAACTTTCCGGAGGGATGAAGAAAAGAGCTGCACTTGCCAGAGCGATTGCACTTGATCCGGATATCTTGATCTGTGATGAACCATCTGCTGGTCTTGATCCATTGACAAGTGCTTCACTTGATGAATTGATCCTAAAACTAAAAGATCTTCTAAATATGACTATTGTAATTGTGACCCATGAACTTGCCAGCATTCATCGGATTGCTGATAGGATACTCTTTATGGATAATGGCAGATTGTTATTTAGCGGGACTTTAGACGAAGCAAAACAAACAGATATTTCCGAAGTAAAAACATTTTTTGAAGTAGGTACATTTTAACAAAAATGGCAGAAAACAATAAAAAATTTTTATTAGATGAAAATTTAGGCAAGCTTGCTAAATGGTTGCGAATGCTGGGATATGATTGTGTAGTTTATAAAAGTATTAGTATAGAAAAAAAAATATCCCTTTGCTCTAAAGAACGAAGAATTTTCTTAACAAGAAGTAATAAAATTGCCAAAAGAAAAGAGGATTTTAATAGAATATTGATCAGGTCAGTAAAATATGATAAACAATTGCAGGAGATATTGCATATACTTGAATTAAACAATGAAATACTATTTTCAAGATGTTTAGGATGTAACAATAAGTTACATGTGATACAATCAGAAAAAATTTGTGGTTTAGTTCCTGAAAATGTGAAACATAATTTTACTGAATTTAAACTTTGTCGGAAATGTGGTAAGGTTTTCTGGCAAGGCTCACATTATGATGCTATGATGAGCAAACTTAAGAATTTATTGACAACTTAAGTTCCCAAAATTAAAAAACACTAAAGAATTATTATATATTATAAATATATTTTTCATATATTTTCTTAAAATAAGGGGGGAATGTGAAAAGATGGACGTTCTTTCTGTTTGTTTTAATATTTACTGGTTATACTTTTGCTCAGGAAATTGATACTACAGTACCAATTAAAGACTCCATCAATGCTGAAATTGACATACTTAAATGCCCCTTAAATCTTTCAGCTAAAGCATTGAATGACCATACTGTCTCTTTACGCTGGCAAAGTTCAAATACTAATATTACGGGATTTAACCTTTTTAGAAAAAGTGGTGAGAGTGAATTTATTGAGATCATTAAATTAGAGAAGAATAAAGCTTTTTTTGTTGATGAAAAGCTAAAATTCAATGTGAACTATTCATACAAAGTTCAATGCTATAATGAAGAAATGAAATCCGATTTCTCTGACGAGATCACGATATCCACAGTATTTCCTATGCCATCAAAGCTTGACGCAAAACCTATTAACGATCAATCTGTAAAGATAACATGGCAGGATAATTGCGATTTTGAGACTGGATTTATTATTGAACGGAAGAGTATGGATACCCAATATATGGTGACAGGAAAAGTCTCTGCCGATGAAACAGAATATATTGATGAAGGATTGATAGTCGGAGAAAAATACTATTATCAAATTAAAGCTGAATCTGAATTAAACGAATCATTAGCTTCTGATAAAATTACAGTAGAAACTGAATTCCCTGCACCTGCCAATTTTAAGGTGAAAGCTCTAGATGATCAATCTATACGCCTTACCTGGGAAGATGGCTATGATTATGAAAACGGATTTAAAATTGAGAGAAAAACGGGTAATGATGAATTTGAGGAAATTGCAGTTGTAGAACCAAACTCACGTTATTACGTTGATAATGAATTAAAAGATGGTGAAACATATAGTTATACTATAAAGGCATTTACAGAGATAAATGAATCCAGACCCAGCATTTCATCCTCTACAGAATTAATATTCCCATCGCCTCAAAAATTGTATATTGATGTCCTAAATGACCACTCTGCAAAACTGTATTGGGAAGATAGATCCACTTTAGCTCACGGTTATATTCTTGAGCGTAAAGTTAA
>DAOUVH010000004.1 GCA_030667725.1 Candidatus Cloacimonadota bacterium
GCGGTAGATCTTTTTTAGAATTCTATTGGCAGCATGAATAAAATCCGGTGTGTAGCCAGAGGGGAGAGGAAGACGTGCCTTAGCATAATTTGCATATTGCGGCTCGTTCTTAAACCGATTTGTGGAAAGAAATATTATAATAAGTGAAGCTACCTGGTTTTCGGAACGCAATTTTTTCACAGCTACACTGCAGTAATCGGAAGTTGCTTCCATCAAATCCTGCAATTCAGTTACAGTATTTCCAAATGACTTGGATGACACGATCTCTTTCTTTGGTTTTATATCCATTTCTAAGTCAATACAGGCAATTCCACGCAATTCTTTTACCATCCGCAGACCAACGATGGTCATTTTATTTTGCACCCAATTATCTGGAACTTGAGTAAGCTCATACGCATTTGTAATTCCATTGCGGCGCAGCATTTTGGCATATTGCCTTCCCACACCCCAAATGTGTTCTACTCCCACCCAGCGCAGGATCTTATCTCTGTCGGGATGATCTGTAATATCAAAAACACCTTCCGCAAAATTATGCTTTTTGGCAAAACGATTTGCAATTTTTGCCAGAGTTTTGGTGGGACCGATACCAATTGAAACCGGCAACCCCGTATGTTGCCACACGATTTTCTTTATTTGCCTGCCATAGTCAGTCAGGTTCAGATGCTCAAATCCTCTCAACGACAAAAATGCTTCATCAATAGAATACACTTCAAGATCGGGGGTGAATATTGATAATGTATCCATAACTCTAGTAGACATATCACCGTATAATGTATAATTTGAGGAAAACAGTTTGATGCCATGCCTTCTGATAAAATGTTTATCAATTTTGAAGGCAGCAGCTCCACGGGAAATTCCCAATTTTTTTAATTCGTTGGAAAGTGCTACGATTATACCGTCATTATTTGATAATATGCCCACGGGTTTATTTGCAAGATGCGGATTAAACACTTTCTCGCATGATGCGTAAAAGCTGTTGCAATCAACTAAAGCGACAGTATTTTTTGCCATTGTTACCTCATCTTATGAATGGAATAGATAACTACACCCCAAATATGGAAATTTATATCGCGTGTAATTTCAAGAGGTTCAAATTCTGGATTCTCAGGTGCGAGAAACCATTTTTTATTCTTTTTATAAAGCCGCTTTACTGTAAGTTCACCATCAACTATTGCTATCACTATTTTTTTGTGAGCTGGTTCTACTGCTCTATCAACGATGAGAATGTCTCCCGGATAAATTCCTGCATCTACCATGGAATATCCCTCAACCTTTACAAAATAGGTTGCCGAAGGATGAGAAATGAGATGTTCATTTAGTTCAAGGTTCTCTTCAATGTAATCCTGGGCGGGAGAAGGAAAACCGGCAGGTACTTCATTTCCAAGAAGAGGTCGTGGCAGGGAAGTAGACATTTTACAATGAAAAAGATCTGCAATAGTATTACCTGATTTGTGTTTTAATTTGTTACTTCTCATACTCATTATTCTTAGCTCCCACATACTTCAATTCAAAAATTATCCTTATAGTTAAAATGTCAATACATATATTAACCTAAAAGATAATACGGTGAATTAGATTTAAAAGCATTTATTTATAAGAAATAATTAACCAAAGTAAAATTCTTGACATAGTAAAATACAAATTTACTAATTGTTTCATAAAAAAAAGGAGGATGTATTATGTATGATGATGCTGGTGCAAGTGCTGCTGCCGGAATCGGTGCAGGAATGTTAATTTTATATTTTGTGGTTTTAATTTTTATGCTCATTGTAATGTGGAAAATTTTTACTAAAGCAGGAAAGCCAGGCTGGGGTATTCTAATTCCAATTTACAATATCATTTTGATGCTCGAAATTGCCGGTCGTCCAGGTTGGTGGTTCTTACTGATGCTGATCCCGGGTGTTAATTTTGTTATAAGTATTATAGTTATTTTAGACTTTGCTAAAGCATTTGGTAAAGGAACTGGTTTTGGGATAGGTATGTTGTTTTTTGGTATTATATTCTATCCGATATTAGCATTTGGTGATGCACAGTACGTAGGAAGTAATTAGAGTTTTAAAATTACAAAAATTTTAGCACCGCTTTCGGGCGGTGCTTTTTATTTGTGATTTGACAAAAATATAGAGTATAGTAATAAAAGTTCAAATACACAAAAGAGGGATTATTATGAGAGATGAACTGAAACGTGGTTTTGCCAGTGATAATAATGCTGGAATTCACCCAGAAGTATTAAACGCAATACAAGATGCAAATATGGGACATTGCATTGCGTATGGAGATGATATTTACACACAAAATGCAATTTCTAAGGTAAAAGAACATTTTGGTGAAGATATTGATGTCTACTTTATGTTCAATGGTACCGGCTCAAATGTGCTGGGCTTAAAGATGCTCACCGAGTCATACAATTCAATTATCTGTGCAGAGACCGCTCATATCAATGTGGATGAATGTGGTGCACCGGAGAAATTCACCGGATGTAAACTGCTTTCTGTTCCCACCGAAAATGGGAAAATAACTGTAGAACAGATAAAATATCACATGCATGGATTTGATTTTGAACATCATTCCCAACCAAAAATTATCTCAATTGCACAAGTCACAGAACTTGGCACAGTTTATACTCCAAACGAAATAAAAAAAATTACTAATTATGCACATCAGAATGGAATGTTTGTTCACATGGATGGAGCAAGGCTTTGTAATGCTGCCGTAAGTTTGGATAGAAGCCTACGTGAGATTACTGCTGATGCTGGTATTGATGCCCTTTCATTTGGTCTAACCAAGAATGGAGCTATGAATGCTGAAGCAATAATATTTTTTAATAAAAAGATGTCGGAGAATTTTAAATATTACCGTAAACAGGGGATGCAGTTGGCATCCAAAATGAGATTCATGGCAGTACAATTTGAAACACTTCTTACTAATGATCTTTGGAAGAAGAATGCAGAACACGCTAATAAAATGGCGAAAGCTCTTGCAGAAAAAGTTGCAATAGTTCCGCAGATACAGATAACTCAGGAAGTGGAAGCAAACGGAGTTTTTGCCATCGTTCCGCCGGATATCATCCCTAAATTGCAAAAAGAATTTTTCTTTTATATGTGGGATGAAAATAAATCTGAAGTGAGATGGATGACCTCTTTTGATACAACAAAAGAAGACATCGATGAGTTTATCGAGCAATTAAAAAGTTTATTGAAATAATAAAACTTTTCTTCTATTTTCTGTCTTCTTCAAACAATTCATCGGCTTGAGTATTTTCTATTCTGCCTTCCTTAATTTGCTCTTCAACAGTTGGAGAACTTAATTTTCTTTCACTAATTTTATCTACAATATCTACTTTTAAAATAATTATCATTTCATTGGAGGATATTGCTTTACTGGTTCGACCAAAAATATAACGAAGTCCAAATACCCACCATGGCAGATCTTTCAAAATGGGAACACCAGATCTCTCAAATTTTGTATCATTGTCATACAACCCTCCAATGACAGTTTCCTCACCATCGTATAACAGAACATCGGTACTAGATTTGCTTTTATTGATAATAGTGGTTAATGCACCCGGTATAGCAGAACTTTTTTCTATTTCCATCATTAAATGGATTGCTTGATTTTCATTTTCAGTGAGTATTTTTGGAGTTACAGTCAGGATCATACCGGTTTCATAGAATTTATCAATAACATTTCCAGCTTGATCAAAGGTTTTTATCGAGAAATCTTGACCAACTTGAACAAATCCTTTTTTCCCCGATACAACCGTAATAGTTGGTCTGGCAACTACTGCTCCTCTTTGGTAAGATTCTACGATTTTAAGAAGTGCATCAAGAGCAACAGTAACATTTCCTATATCAAAAATTTCGGGCATACTTTCGTCAATACTGGCAGCAATAATTTCATCTCCCATATCGTCTGCTCCGCTTAAGTTGACGTGTATGTTACCATCTATAAGCGTATGCCAGTTAATTCCCACCTCTTTAGAGAGAGATCTGTCTGCCTTAAAGAATATAGCAGATATTCTAACTTGTTGTGAATTTGGTGTTATTAGCAGTTCTTGATCAGTAGTATCTTCCTTTTTTGCAATTTCCACGTCTCTAATAAGATAAACCCCAGGACGTTCCTCAAGCAAAAGACTATGATAACCGGTTATTAACATTAAGGCTTCATACCAATGCAATTGATTCACAGAAATACCGATTGGTTGATTGAAATTGCTTGTATTCAAAATATTCTTTCCTGCGAAATCCACAGAAAGATATTCGATAGCTTTTAGAGCAGCTACCAAATTTGTTTCACGGGAGATCGTTATCAACTCTTCCTCATTGATCTTTCTATTATTCTGTTCCTGACCAAATAAGGTAAGAACAAAGCACAGGAGAATAAGAAGGCTAACTAATTTCTTCATTTTAATCCTCTTTTAATTCATTCAAATAAATCTTTTTATCTTTATTTATGCCAATTTCATTCAACTTGAATACTGCATATTGCTCTTTCCAATTGATAGATTCAAGAGTTCCATATGCTACTTTATCACCCAATTCAAGAATATGTATTCTACCAATTCGGTCTTTCATGAATACTTTATTAGGAGTTAATCCAATCATACCGGCAGAATAGATATCTAAGAATTCTTGTTCCTTTTCATCAGGCATAGGTGCATGAATTCTAGAATAGAAAGGATCATATGCTATATTTTTGTATTTCAATTTTCTAAATGGAATTTCACCGAGTTCAGATGCCGTTTCTTCGAAATATGCATTTAGTACAATCGTAAAATTAATATCTCCTGTTGAAATTTCATCTTTTACATCTTCATTTATTTTTATTGATTCAATAACATAAAGCATATATTGACATTCGATCTGATAAATAAATGAATAGAAAGAACGTATAGGTGCCTTTCCGGCAATTGTATAAGTAAAATAACTGATATTTTCAATCTTGTTTAATCGATTATAAATAAAATTGAATTTTAAATTTGGACTGAAATTATCGCAAATATCCAGTAAATATTTATATGTTATTGTTGGATCGTTTTTCTGAGGAATAAGTTTACTTTCTCTTTGTACTTTTTTCTCAAGATCTTTCAGTGCTTTAACAAATAGTTCATGATCTTTCATATCCGGATTTGCTGCATTAAGATCATTTAATTGTTTTTGATTACTCTCATAAGTAGTTTTTATTACCTTGAGCTTTTTTACAGAAGAAGTATTACCCAAAAGAAATCCTACAACTACCAAAACTAACAAGATTGAAAGAATAAGTGTATTTCTTAATGCATAATTCATTTTATTTACCTTTGGTCTTGTCTATTTTATACTGTGCAGCTTTTGAAAGATCATTATCAGGATATTTCTCAATTAGTGTGTTCCAATATTGTATTGCCAATTTAAGGTTATTTTCTCTTTCACTGCAATTACCAAGCATAATGAGTGCATCTGGTGATTTACTACCGTTTAGTTTGTGAACCGTTTCCAATACCTCTCTTGCCTCAGTATAACGATTCATTAAATATAAACATTCACCGATAAAATATTTTGCATTATAGGCCATTTTATGTTGCGGATAACTTTTCACAAATTCCCTGAACTGATCAAATGCACTATTGATATCTCCTGAAAAATATAAAGAAAGAATTAAATGATATTTTTCGGTAATTTCTTCAGGAGCTTCAGTAATTACTTCTGTCTCTAGTTTTTCTTCAATTTTCTCTATATTGGCTTCTTCCTGTTGAGCCGGCTTCATTGATTCCGTCTCTTCCGTTGCAATGCTTTTCCATGATTCTGGATCAGGGTAGTTACTGGAAATGTTAAACTTCCAAATAGTAAGTTCCTGGGCTTCATTTTTTGATACGTTTGTAATCCTGCTTTCCGGAAAGAGTTTAGAAAAAGCAATTACTGCACGCCTATTTGTTGTATATCCATCAACAGTGAATCCCTTGTCGTTACTTGAGATGTCACTGAACCAGCTCAATCTGTTTTTATTCAGAGATTTAGAATATACATCAAGAATATGATTCCATTGATTTCTATTCCCTGTGAGCATATCTACTTTAGCCATGTTTGCTTTAAGAACATTCAATTTGGCTTTAATCTCATTAAGTCTTGATATAAGTTCACGGTTCTTAGTAAGTTCACGTTCTACCTGATAGTTCTTTTTTTGATAATCAACAATATCTTGTTTTAACTCTAGATTTTTAATAGTCCCTGAAAAAGCAAAATAGAAGATAGCTGCCAGAACCAAAAAACCATGCCAGGCAATTTTAAAATACTTCTGATTCTCAATTACCCTATTCGGTAACAGATTTGTTGAGCTGAAATTTTTATTCTTAGGTTCTAAAGTTTTCCAGGCTAATTCAATCGGGATAGCATATTGGGCAATTTTTTCAGGTGTAATCTTGTCTTCCATTCCTTCTTGAATACCCAGACGCCCAAGATCGATCCTTGCTATCTTATCACCTTCTTGTGCAGCGGAGCGGAAGTATTCTAAATCTTCATCAGTAGTGCTATCACCTGCTAAAATTATATTTTTTGTAATGTGGATATTGGAAATATCTTGCTCAAGAAGTACTTTAGAGTAGAGAGTTTCTCTCATAGATACTTCATCACTGTCAGGAACAATAATAGGGAATGTTTTTATTTGAATACCGTTTCTCAGAACGATACCAACCTTGTAATCAAAACCAATATATAGAAGTAGACTGTATTCATCTTCAGTAAAGTCATAATTATGATTAACCAGATTAATCAAAGCTACTTCATTTGTATCAATATGGTTGTAAAAATATCTTTCTTTAGATAGGATCAGGTTAACATCTCTTAAGGCATGGAAAAGTCTAAATTTTCCTGTATGTACGAAGGCAAATCCAGATTTATCAGGATTCAAAATATAATCGAAAGAATAATTATTTGCCTTAATCTCATCTTTTGAAAAGAATTCTTTTAGAAGGCGTTTATGAAGATTGTTTGTTCCGTATGAAGAATCAAATTGGAAATATGAGATTTGTTCATCATTTGCATTGAAAGATATTTTTCCTCTTTCAAGTGGGAACTGCTGTAGGAAATTCTGCAGATCACGCAAACCTGGCAACATATCTTCTTTTGCTGAACCATCAAATTTATCAGAACTTTCAAACTCTGATATCTCTGGTAATGAAAAGTCCTCATCTTCAATTTCAGATAATTCTGAAAGTTTGATCTCATCCTCTTGTTGTTCTAAAGGAAGAACGGCTTCATCCTTATCTTCCACTTCTTGGCGGAAGAGTGCAGAAGATAACATAGTTTCTTCCAAACTTTGAACAGATACAATGCCGTTACAAAGAGAAAGCTGAGCTATTTTTACCTTCATCCCGTCTTTATAAATCCCGAATGCAAGTTTTTCTTTATTTTTAGCCATTATTTATCTCTCATGAAGAATAAGTTAGCAGATGAAGCATCCGCTTTTTATTATTTGCATAATTCATAGCTACTTCCTTTGTAATAATGCCTGCTTTATAATTTGTGAATAGCTCTTGTTCCATTGTTAACATACCCTTTCTTTTGCCCTCAGTTATCATCTGGTATATTTCACCAATATTCTTGTTTCGTATAGCAGCTTGAACTGATGAATCTACTGAAAGAACTTCCTTAACCATAACAAGTTTGCCATGTTTGTCGGGTACGAGTTTTTGTGAAATTATCACTTTTAATGTATCAGCAAGTCGGAATCTAACACGTTCTTGTTCAAGTGGTGGAAACTCAGCGACAATACGGTGAAGGCTGTCCACAGCAGAACTTGTATGTAACGTAGAAAAAACCTTATGTCCACTATCGGTTGCCTCTAAAACTGTTGCTATTGTTCCAGGATCCCTCATTTCTCCAACAACAATGATATCTGGGTCCTGTCTTAATGCTTGAATAGTTCCCTCTTGAAAACTTAAAACATCTTCACCAATTTCTCTATGTCTAACTATTGATTTAATAGAGTTATGAACATACTCTATTGGATTTCCGACTATAATAATATGAGCATGATTCATCCTGTTGTTCATGTCTACTATAGAATCTAATGTGCTGCTTTTACCAGAACCTGTAATTCCTGTAACGAGGAATAATCCGGATTTCTCAAAATTAAGATCGAATCGTTTGTTAATAATTTCAGGGAAATTTAGTTGTTCAAGATCAAAAAGTTCTTGATTAATTCTACGAAAATTTGCAACCAATGTATTACTTTCGTAATATATGTCACCACGAAAACGATTTGGTCGTTCACCTTTTTTAAGAATTAATCCCAAAGATATATCAACATTTTTGTTATTAAATAACATTACTTTCTGATCATCGCTTAAAATGCTTAATAAAATAGCCGTTATTTCATCTTGTGTAAAACTAGGCACATCATCAGAGGGTGCTTTAGTACCAAAAACTCTATACCAGACCTTATTATTGGATCCTGGTCCACCAAAATCTATATCAGAAGCTTCAATTTCTCTCATATGGATCATTAAAGTACGCAAGCATTCGTATGCTTCTTCTTTCCATGCTGCGTTGAAGGCGATCATTTTATTGATGTTTTGGAATCTTGTTGTACCAGTGAGATATTCACTTAATGCAACTTGCATCTCAGATAAAAATGACAAACTCATTATGAACTCCAAAATTTATGTAGATAAATCTTTTTCAATTACAATAAATATGATTTTTAGTAATAGTGTCAAGTATATTTTGTTAACTAATTAAATTTTATGGAGATATGGAATTGGAAATCAGTTACTATGTTATAACGGTAAACTCATAAAGACTTGAAATAAAAGGGAATATCGGGCAATAAATATGAGAAATGATAAATTGTGTGTTTTCTAACATAAAAAAGTTTACAATTACACGGAGTCTACAACACGATTATTTAGATAATTATTCGAAGGAACTACTCTCCAGTAACTAGTTTTAACATTACAATTCTTTGAATAGCTTTACGCCATTTGAAATAAGAGCAATTTACGAGATTGATCATAAAACGTTTCAGTAATATCTCGCCTTTATAAGCAAAGAAATCCAATATTTTTTTCCTATCAAAATGTCTTACTGTAACTTCTGATTCAGCACGTAAAGTAACAATTGAAGATCCTGTAAGAATGAAGCTTTCTTCACCAGCAGAATCCCACTTCTGTAAGTAGTCAATAGTGGCATTATTATGCCATACAGAAACTTCTCCACTTTCTACAATAACGATAGATCCGGAATTATCATCACCAATTGGAATATCGTCACCGATCTCATATTTTTTTTTCCTTCCTAAGGTCATAAAATCTACCTTCTCTTCCGGAGAGAAACCATGAAGTATGATGGGCTCACCTTTTTGGACTGTATCCGTTCCAGGTTCAAATGCTTTTTGTAATGGTCCGTAAAGGTCTCCTGAATGCTGGACTCCAGCTTTTACAACTTCGAAAAGTTCTTCCGAATTAATTGGCTTAGATAAGTATTGAAAAGCACCAGCATGTACAGCTTTAACAGCGCCCTCGATGCTGGAAAAACCTGTAAGTATCACAACTACGGCAAGTGGTTGCTTCTGTTTGATCATTTTCATCAATTCTAATCCCCCGATCCGGGGCATAGCCATATCTATCAAAAACAGGTCGAATACATCGAAATCCATTTTATCGATAGCATCCTGTCCATCAACAGCTAAAGTAACATTATAACCTTCTTCTTCCAGAAGCTCTTTACATAATTCACGAATTGTCTGCTCATCATCAACAATTAATATATGCTTTTTCATAATCTATCCCTGTTGTTTATTACGTTCTTCTTGGATCAAATCCAGCTGTTTTAATTTTTGAAATTTTATCAATATCTCATTTATTTTATTTATTGCTTCAGTCATTTGATTACCAGCTTTCTCTAATTTTTCATCATTGTAATCATTGGCAGCATTAATGATCCTGCGAATGGATAGAGAAATTATAGTAAGTGGATTATTTAGGTCGTGATCTAACCCGGAAATTAAGGCAGTTTCATGCACAACTTCTTGATATTTTTCTAAAAGCTTCCTATTAGTTAGCAATTCTACTTCTATACCTGAAAGCTCAACTTTCTGATCAGTTAAAAACTCTGTGTTTCTTTTCGAAGAGGTAGAATACTGTTTCAGTATGTTGCTTATAAAACTCGAGATGAAAGCTATTCCACTAAAAAGACCTGTATAAGAGAGAAGGAAAATGGTTTGGGTTGGAATATCAGCCTTAAATTCCACTCCATCAACAGGACTTAACCAACCAAAGTTATACATTAAGATCAGTATCAGTAGGCACATGCTACCGATCATAGCAGCAAGTATACCCCCTGAATTCTCAATTGCCAGACTTGCAGTAATTACAGCGATCAAATATATCCATACAAAAGAACTATTCAATCCTCCGGTAAGATGAACAACAATAGTAGCAAAAACAATATCAAGCACGATCTGCAAGGAGCTGAATAGAGGATTGGTTTTTATGATTTGAAGGTAAAATAGAATATTTAAAATACATATTCCCAGAAATGTTGCTACAAATATAACAATCGGGTAAGTCTGATTTACCTGAGTTACTCGTAATATCCCGATAGCAAAAAGGATTAAAACAATGAACCACCGTACTTTTGACCACCATTTATAAGTTTCAATTTCATGGTTTTCAATATTTAGTACGTTCATTGTCTCATCAACTCATTATTAAAGATTATTCATCTTCAAATAAACTGAGAATTTTAAGACCATAATCTAAGCTCAGTGTTGCATCTTCAAATGCAGCAAGTATAGCAGCATAATCATAAGTTATTTGACAGTTACCAAGCACGATTACGTCGTTATAATGGATTCCTCCTTCCACGTAAACTGCTCCATCGAATCCATTATTGCCATTAATGAATAAATCTCCGGTAATCCACATTACTCCTTCGAAAGAACCTCCGGAGAACTGAGCATCACCATCCACAATAAGTATTCCACTTCCTGTCCATGCTTCCGTCGTCACCATCAATTCACCACCCTCACTAGCAAATGAAACCCAGGTTATATCTTCAAAACCCGCGGGGTTGTTGGGGGGATCTATAAAGTGATTATCAGCCAAAGAATCCATTTGTGCTTCTGTTACACCAAAAAATCCTTCAAAATCTAAAGGTGGATCGCAGTTCTCAATAATAGCACCTATAATATCTGCACTACCGCCCACATTGATTGATCCGTTTGCATACATAGCTCCTTGAGCATTAGTAGGAAACCTATTAAGCAAAGCAGTGCTTTTATGTTGGATTATATCAGCTTCACTATGATAGGTAGCATAAGAATTAATTTCTATAGTGTCATTTGAGGTATTTACTGTATATTGAATACTGTCTATTGTGCCTTCCATAACTTCGAAATTAGTATATGTTTGTGTATTGGTCCCCGTAGATATTGGAACAGTTCCATCATTAATGTTCTTCATTCCGTATATCAGGGCTTCACGGCATAATGCTTTAGCCTGTAATTCTGCGAGATTACTGGATGCAAGTTCCGGAACCTCCTCAGTTTTATCATGAACTGAAATAATGATTAATGCAAATATCGAACCTATTACTAATATGGCAACTATTAATAACTTACCCATAAACTTCCTCCTTATAATTTAATTTTTAATTGATTTAATTATCCCAACTTAATATCTTGATCTTTTTACCATATATCATATTGAATATACTTAATAATTTTCCCATAATTAACTCTTTTTTAATTTACTATAAATATAAATTTTTAAAATATTTCCAAAATACTATATTATGCCTGATAAATCTTTTATCAATATCAGGTTGATGCGTGTTATAGAAAAATGTAAGATTCACCTCAACAGAACGGATTAGACCATGATTAGAACCTGGAGAACTGATTATACTATTATTCACATCATAATATGAGATTAACAATGAATCAGCCATCCAGAAAGGACCTGATATCGGATTAGACATATCATTTTGATAAACATATAACGGAAAACCATTGCTTGTTTGACTTTCCTGTACAAAATAAAAAGTGTTAATACTAGAAGTAGGGTTTGTCCGTCCAAGAAACTTAAAACTATTTGAAGTGGCTTCGATTATTGGATCAGTAGCCGAAGGAACTCCTGCACCAACTTTGGATAATATGCTTTCTAAACCAGGTTGGTCTAAGCCTCCTACTTTCCTGCCTGTAATCAAATCTTCAGACATCTGGCTTAAACTGATCTGAAGTTGAGTATTGTAGCTTATCACCTGTATGTTGAAAAGTGCGCTGAATATCATCAGAAGGACTACGCTTCCAGCTATTGTTGCTCCTATGACATCTAATATGCTCGACATAATTAAAATCCTCTATTAAAAAAAACTTTGCTGAATGGAGAACTCATCGTTCCAATGTATAAAGTATCCATTGTTGTCGATAAGCAATTAATGCGTACGTCTAATTTTTGAAATAAAGTATCTGAATAGGGTGTATTTCCTAAACTATCACAATAAGTTGAAGTAACTTGAATATTATAAGTAACATTATTCACAATTCTGGTTTCACTAATATTAAAGTAATTTGAATGAATTTGTGTAAAATAAAAAACTGGAGGATCACCCAACAATTCAGATTCAATTCTCTGAAAGTACCTGTCTGCAATTTTTTGTCCCTGTAAGTAAAGCATATTATCATAAACCAAAGCAGACTGATCAAGCATAATACTATAAGTATTCAACAGCATAGTTGAAAAAAGCGCTAATGCTAATAAGACTAATAACATCTGTATATTCATGATCTAATCCTCCGAAGTTGCGTAAGTTATTTCGGTAACAGAAGTCATTCCTGTTCGAATTCTATCTAATCCGGAATCCATCAGGGATAGCATTCCTTGACCTTCAGCAATTTCACGGATATTATCTTCATCTATCTCTTCACCAGATTCTACAATAGCTTTTCGTATCTCAGGTGTAAAATATAATGCCTCACATATATTGGTTCTGCCTTTATATCCATTATTGCATTTTTTACATCCCTTACCAGCTTCGAATATTTTACCAGATTGAAGCTCTTCTTCGGTAAGTCCCATATCAAGAGCTGCAGGCCATCTATCTTTTGAGATTGGTTTTTTGCAATTATTACATAATGTTCTTATTAAACGTTGTGCAATAATTATATTAATAGCGTAAGCTAGTAGGAAGGTTTCTACTCCCATTTTGTACATACGGGAAATTGCACTGGGTGCATCGTTTGTATGCAATGTGGAAAAAGTAAGGTGTCCGGTATTTGCCAACTTAATAGCAATCTCAGCCGTGATTTTATCACGTATCTCACCAACCATAACAACATCCGGGTCGTGACGAAGTATGGAACGGATGGCAGAATCAAATGTAAATCTATTCCCTATTTTTAGTTGTCTTGCACCTTTAATATGGTATTCAACAGGATCTTCAACTGTTAGGACATTGATAGCAGGATCAATAATATGATAAAGTGCTGCCATCAAAGTTGTGGATTTTCCACTACCTGTAGGTCCTGTAACCAGAATGATGCCCTTGGATTTGCTAATAGATTTGAGAAAATCACTTTCAGCTTTAGTTTGGAAACCTAATTTTCTCAGGTCTGTGATAACATTTCTATCATCAATAGTCCTGATAACTACACTTTCAAATCTTCTTTCATATTCTGAAGATGTAATTGGTATTATTGAAACTCGAAAACGGATTAGGTGATCATCGATCACTCTTTGCATGAATCCATCTTGAGCAGTATCTCTCTCAAAACGATCAACACCAACAGCTCTATCTTTCACAACAGCAGATATAGCTTCAGGAGAAGTCCTTTCCTGTCTATGCCAACTTATGAGTTTTCCATCAATTCTAAAATAAAAATCCACGGATGCTCTACGATATGGGATTATATGAACATCACTGGCACCTTTCCGCACAGCTTCTATTAAGCAACCTTCAAATAGATTTACAAGAAGACTTTTATTGATCTCATCATCAAGTGCATATTCATCAAGATCTGCTGTGGATTTTGATTCATCCATATCTTCAATTTGTTCTCCAGCTTCTTGAAGTAGATCCAAAAATTCATTTTTTTGTGGAGCGATGATACCAATTAATTCTTCCAGTGTTTTTAATTTACAATATGCAACCTCATATTTCTTGTATTCTGTTATAAGCGGTATCCGTTCAGTTACTTTATCTGTTGGGTCAGCTGCCAGAACAACAAGTGTATTGCGTCTTCCATATGTTATCTGATAGGGAAGTATTTTTTTATAAAGTAATTCTTTTCTAAATTTTTCGGGGAATTTTAATAAAAGTTCCTTTGTATGTTTTATTTGATTAGAATCCAGATCATTTACATTAATTTCTATACAGCGGAAAGCATATAATTCTGCCACCAAACCATAAATTGCATGATGGTTAACCTTAAAATCATCAACTAGTATTTCACCTAATCCCCTGGGATTCGAAGGATCTTCTTCGGTCATTATGATTAGAGCTTTCTCCAATGTGTTTTGGTCAACAACCTCTTTCTTTAGTAATAACTGACCAAATCTGGATTTTCTGATCAAAATATCTCCTTGATTACATACCTGGAGTATTCGGTGATATCATTGCAACTTCAGAAGAAACAACAGTAAGAAGTGTAATAACTATTGCAACGAACATTCCAATAAATACTTGAATTGATTGAATAATATTTTCCATTTTGTAAGTTGTTTCTTTTTCATAGAAAGTGGATATCTGCTGTGCAGATTGAAGAATATTACCTGATTCGGTACCCGTTGTTAAACGGCTCAGTGTACTCTGATTGAAAACATCAGCTTTTTCTAGAGCTGGAACTAGTGACATACCATCTTTCAGCATCAATGGAATTGCGATTTCTTTAACACCTTTCTCAATATATTTGTTTCTACATGCTTCAGCTGAAGCAGTTAAAGTTTCAATATTATTTTCTGCTCCTGCATAGATCGCTGAAAATACCCTGAAGAAAATCTCTATGCTGGATTTATGGATAAGATGTCCCATAACGGGTAATTTAATAAGATGTGCATCTCGCCAGATCATGCCTTTAGGTGTGCGCCACCAGAGAGCTGTAACGATTATGGGAATAATGATCATTAAAACTATCCACCACCAGTTCACTGCAAAAAAATCACTTAAATCAAGTGTTGCTGCTGTCATGGGTGGAAGATCAATACCGAATTTGAGGAACATCTTAGCAGTGTCTGGGAAAACTTTTATAACATAATACAATACAGCTCCAAACATTGCCAGCACAGTAAAAGCCGGCATCAACAATGCAGAACGAAGACTTTTTTTGTATTCCATCTCCCGTTCCATGAATTTAGCAGTTGCATCATAAACTTCTGCCATATTACCGGATTTTGTGGCTAATCCAAGCATATAAGCTGGGAATTTTCCAAATACATCCTGATGTTTTGCGAAAACCTCAGTTCCTTCCTTTCCTTTTTTTAACTCACTTTCAATTTTCTTTAAAGTTTCCTTAAGAGTTAGATTTGTTTCTTCATCTGCGAGCATACGTAAAATCTTATCATAACTCATTTTTTCTTTTAAAAGAAAGGAACTCAAGTTTACGAACATTAGTATGCTGGCATATGGCGGTTTCATTTTTATATCGATGATCGCTTTTTCTATCTTGGCATTCTTATAGCCCATATTAGCCAGACCGCGACTTACTTCACCTTTTGTATATGCGTATTGTCTTCCTTTAACTTTCTTTCCACTGGCAAGTTTGAGATTATAAAGAAACAGGCTCTTTTTAAGTATGGAATTTATTCTGATCCTATGTTTCTTAGCTAGCTCATCAATTATCTTTTTTGCTTTTCCTTTATTTGAGGCTAAAACAATTCCCTGAATACCTTTGCCTTGAGAAGTTATACCTTGATATCTATATTCATATTGCATTAATCATCCTTAAAATAAAAAAATTTGAAAATACAGTAATATGGGAAGACGAATCTTCCCATATTACTTAGTTTTGTTTGATCGTAAAATAATTTTAGTTAAGTACAGAAGCTACAATAGTGCTCGTTGGACCGGTAATAACAAGTTGTCCACTAACACCGGATGTACCATCATTACCTATTTCTGTACCAAGACCAGTAATTGTAAGATCGTCCCCGGAAATTAAAAGAGTATATGTTCCATTACCTGTTGTAAGAATTGTGCCATCCCAGTCATAACCAAGCCAATCTCCAACTTCAGTTGTGGTTAACCAATCATTTCCACCGCCGCCGTGTGTAAGTGGTGTTTTGAAAAATGCTAAAGATGCAGATGCCAGGTTGTTCATGTCACCCATGATTGCCTGACGATTAGAATTTACAGCTTGAGCATTGAACATTGTGATACCCACTGCAACTGCGATACCAACGATAATTACACTTAATACGATCAAAAGAATTTGTTGTGTTCCCATTATACCCTCCTATTTTGGTTTTAAGGTCACTTTTTAACTCACTTTTCTAAATTCACACCAATCTACATTGCAAGGAGTGTGCCAATGCAATTTTTTTTGTAAAAATAATCACGCCTTATTCGCAAACTACTTTATAAAGCTGTTTTAAACAGGCAAGAAAAAAATTATTTAAAGCAAAGAAAAAATGAATTAACATTAAAATGTCATAGAAAAAGTACGATTATAATTAATGTGTAATAATATCATGTCGCAGAATACAAATCTTGACAAATATTAAGTAGCTTATTGATTGATAAATAAAAAAAGAAGAAGATAAATATGTTTAATAAACTTTTTGTAGAGAAGACAGATAATACGTTCATTCAACTATTTCGCTATACTTTTGTAGGTGGTGCTGCATTCATAGTTGATTTTGGTAGTCTGTATCTTCTTACTGATTTCGCAGGATTTCATTATCTACATTCTGCAGCTATCGCTTTTATATTAGGATTAATAGTAAATTATATTCTAAGTATATTATGGGTATTTAAATCTCGAGTAGTTAATAAAAGAATAATTGAATTTATTATTTTTGCGATGATTGGAATTGTTGGGTGAGGTTTAAATGAATTAATTATTTGGTTTTCCACAGAGCGAATAAACCTATATTACCTTCATTCAAAACTGATATCTACA
>DAOUVH010000072.1 GCA_030667725.1 Candidatus Cloacimonadota bacterium
GAGTATTTCTGGACTGTAAATAGTGATGTGGCTGCGTGTTGGAGTGACACTTCAAGTTTTAAAACAAATAATTTCTCTCTGTTGGTAAGCCCCGAAGATGAAGCTATAGATGTTCCTGTAATTGTAGAGTTTAACTGGGAAAAATACAATGGTGCTTCCAATTATGTTGTGCAAGTTGCTGAAGATAATGGTTTTGGTGACCCTCTGGTCGATTCCTACATTGAAGTTGATGGTGATGATCTAATATGTGAGACTGCTTCCAAAATTGAATATGATGCAGATGACGAAGAGATCATAGAGTTCATACCATTACTTGTGGAAGATTTTGCAGCAAATACACAATACTACTGGCGGGTCCAGAGAGATAATCTTGAATGGAGTGATGTATGGTCATTTACTACAAATGATCCCTCCGGTACTGTTTCGTTAACAACTCCTGTATATGCAGATTCTACTGCTGAACAATTGCAGAGATTTGATTGGTCAACTTTCAGTGGTACTACTTTCTACCGTTTAGAAGTATGCCTTGAAGAAACCTTCACAGATACAATGTGGTGTAATATTGTCACTGAAAGTACTAATTATACATTGAATGAAGACGAAAATGAAATGCTTTTAGTAGGAGAAACATATTACTGGAGAGTAAGAAGTGATATGAGTGAATGGAGTAATGTACGGTCTTTTACTGTTCGTGACGGGATTCCCTTTGATATAGAATTAATTAATACTGAAGTTACTCCTCATAAGATCGATATGAACTGGAACATGAATTCCGGTGAACAAACAGCAATCTATATTGAAAGATCTATCGGTGATATCACTTCGTGGGAAGAGATTGCCAATCTTGATGGAGAAGCAGAAGATTATGCCGACCTTGGACTGGAAGAAAATACGATCTATTATTACAGGTTTAGAAGTGAAAATCCACTTGGTTTCAGTGCTTACTCTGAACCAATAAGTATTACAACATTAACCTTCTCGTTTGATAATCCACCCTTACTTGTTTCTGTGGAGAATGGTACTTACATGATGGGAAGTAATGAGGGTGAAGATGATGAACAACCTGTTCATGAGGTTACACTTACAAATTCCTTCCAATTAGGAAAATATGAGATTTCTAATCTAGAATTTTGTGAAGTGTTGAACTGGGCACTAGGAAAAGGCAAGATCAAAGATATTTACGTGAGTACATACAATTATGCAGCTGATGCGATTAGCATTAATAGTATAATCAGGGAAAGTGATGCATGTAAAATATCTTATAATAACTTCGAGAAAATCTTTAAAATCGAAACTGGAATGGGAAATTATCCTGTTAATGATGTTCTTTGGTTCGGTGCAGTAAATTATGCAAACTGGTTAAGTCAGATCGATGGATTAACATCTCTCTACTCAAGTGGGGGCAGCAACGTATCTTGTGATGTTTATGGAGCGGAAGGATATCGTTTACCAACCGAAGCAGAATGGGAATTTAGTGCTCGTGGTGGTAACGATAGCGGAAATTACACATACAGTGGTAGTAACAATGCAGATGATGTTGCCTGGTATATACAAAATGTTCCTGAACCTCTTGAACCACAACCTGTTGGAGGTAAAGCTGCCAATGAACTTAATACCTTTGATGTGAGTGGAAATCTGTGGGAATGGTGTAATGATAAATATGATGCTGAATATTATGCATTAAGTCCCGGAACTGATCCAACAGGTCCAACTGGTAATATAAGTGGTACAACCAAGGTTGTTGTACGTGGTGGCAGTTGGGAATATGATGAGGATTTCCTGAGAAATGCTAATAGAAGTTATTGCAAAGCAAACCTGGATTATGGTAGAGTTAATTCCAGCATAGGGTTCAGAATAGTTAAGATCAGTCCATAAAATTAAAACAATAAATAAAAAAAGCATCCGTAACTGGATGCTTTTTTTATTAGCAAGTTATACAATCATCTTTCGGACAGAATTTAATACATTTTAAACAATGAATACAATTGGGACTGGTGATATCTTCATATTTTGATATATCAATATTCATAGGACAGTTTTTCGTACAGATACTACAATCGATACAAACTTCCAAATTTCTTTTAATTACATGTTTTTTAATGCCTGTTATTTTCCCAATAAACTGAAATATGTTCATCAAAGCAGCGTAAGGACAAAGGTAATTACACCAAAACCTTTCAATAAAAAATCCACCGACAAAAATTATAATTAGTGCAATAATCCCAAAAACTGATATCGACTCTAGGAAAGAAATAGCTATTATCGGACAAAAAGGCATATATAAATATTGAACAAGAAATAATGCCATTACAAATGTGATGATTAATATAACATATTTGACTAATCCTAATATCCTATGAGAATTTAAAGGAAGTTGAGTTTTTCTTTTTTTGGGATTAAGTTTATAAAGATATTCCTGCATGGTTCCCAAAAAGCAAATATAACCGCAAAATTTCCTACCAATAAATATTGTACTAACAGCTATCAGAAGACCAATAACCACCATCTGTATATAAGCAAAATATCCATTTAAAGTCATTGTTCCAAAGCAGATGGTAGCATAAGGGCAAAATTGATGGCAAGTATGAAATTTGTAGGGAATCAAAACCAGGATAAATATGACCCAGAGACCCAGGAAAATATTCTGGATCAAATTTCTTATCGTAAATTTATTCATGTAAACTACCCTCATTATGCATTTTAATACATCCCTTTTTTATGACAGCATTTATTTGTATTTCTGCTATTGAACCAGACGTAAATATATCATCCTGCAGGCAAATAAAATCTGCTTGCCTGCCAATTTCCAGAGTTCCAAGCCGGTCTTCATCAAACGATAATGCAGCAGCTTTTTTTGTATAAATTTCTACAGCCTGGTAAGCATTTAATCTTTCCTTTGCATTATGGATTCGTGTAGCAGCATCAATGCCCTTCAAGGCATTCATCTCTGTGATATACCAGTCCGAACTTCCTGTTAGCAATATTCCCCGTTTATAAATCGAGGCTAATCGAGTAGTTCTTAAAGTACGTTCTTTTCCTAGTCTGTTTTCATATAATCCTCCAGGAATTGCCCAGAGTCTGTCGAACATAGGTTGCATGATAGCACTTACTTTGGCGTTTTTCTCTCTATCCAGAATATCTTCCGAAGTAAGCTCATTATGAATAATAGCGTGCCTTAAATCTTTAGGATTATCTCTTTGGACTTTCTCATAAATTGCCAAAATCTGGGAAATTGCAGCATCACCAATGCAATGCACTGCAATTTGCAGGTTATTCTTATGTGCATTTTGAATTAGATTATGCCAGAATTTATCAGTTCGGTATAGAATGCCTTTAGAGTCTGGTTCATCATTGTATGGTTCTAATAGTGCTGCTGTATGTGAGCCGAAAGAACCGTCTGCTAATACGCATCCACCAATTCTTGGAGAATCTACTTTCAATGCTTTTGCTAAATCTGTTATTTGCGGATATAGTATGAATTCAACCGGGAATTGATGCAGGTTATCCTTAATAAATTCGTAGTGTTTCATATTTAAATGTCCATCACCGATCATTGTGTGAATAGTTGTATGACCTGTTTTTACAGCAATATTTGCTGCTTTGTGATATATCTCCAGAATGCCCTCATTATCAAAATGCTGGTGAAACCAATTGGCTGCTTTTCCATTTTCTCTTTTAGAAAGATATCCGTTAAAATTACTAGGAAGAGATGTATCCCAATCAATAGATTGAGCTGCTTTTGAATTTATCACACAGGAATGACCATCAACTCTTCTTAAAATTACAGGAGTGTCAGGAAAAATTCTATCGAGTTCGGATACAGTGGGAAACCGTTTTTCTTTCACCAGTCTTTCGTCGAAGCGAAAGGCAAATATTTTTCCACTGACTGGTTTAGTTTCAGATAGGATTGAGAAAACATCTTCCAAAGTAGAAGCTTTTTCCAAATCAGCTCCCAAGCTGTATAATCCACCTTCAAAAGAGTGAGTATGTGTATCTATAAAACCGGGATAAGTAAATGCTCCGTTAAGATCGATCTTTTCTACATTGCTAATATCCGGTTCGGTTTGGAAGGTTTCTTTAATATTCCCAAACTCATCTACTAATAAAGCAGAAAAAGATTCTCCTTCTTTACACATTGAGTAGAATTTAGCATTGTAGAAGAGCTTCATAATATTCTCTTTAACATATTATAGAAAAGCATAACAGGAAATCCCATCACATTGAAATAACATCCGGAGATACGTCTTACAAATTTGCTTCCATATCCCTGAATTCCATAAGCTCCCGCTTTATCCAAGGGCTCTTTTGTTTTGATGTATTCTTCGATCTCCAGGGCGGAAAGTGGATTGAATTCCACTCGAGTCTTCTCATAATCTGAAATCAGGTTGTTCTTATATGCAATTGCGACACCTGTATATACATAATGACTGGCATTTGAAAGTTGTGTCAGAAAATCTGCTGCTTGATGAATATTGCGTGGTTTGACTATAACACTTTTATTCTGATAAACGATAGTGTCGGCAGCTACTATCAAATAATTATTATCTACTTTCTTCCGAATTTCTTTGGCTTTGTTTTCTGCATGGAATTTTACTAATTTGATCGGGTTGTCATAAACTATATCTTCCTCGATGTGTGACGGCATTTGAAGTGCTTTTATTCCAATGAGCTTAAATATTTCTTTGCGTCTGGGTGATGCCGAAGCAAGTATAACCTGTTTGTCTTTAAGGAGATTATGGATCATTGTTTTTTACTCCTCTTTATATAAATTTTAAAGATTCTTAATATGAGTTTTTTATTTACATGGATATTAGCTGTCAATAATTAAAAACATCCTTAAAAAAACAAAACTTTAAATTTAATAATTTACATTTAGTTAGATAAAATATCCGATATTCTTGACAATTAAAAACCGATTGAAAATTTAATCTGTCATGAAAAATGATAAGAAAATAGAAAGTAGAATATTTAAAAAAACAATTGAAATACTCACAAAGCATAACATTCCCTTCTGGCTGGAATCAGGTACATTATTAGGGATTGTGAGAGATAGAAACATTATTCCCGAACATAAATATATCGATATTGGTATTCCCGGAAAATATTTTGAAAAATTTATGAAATTGGGAAAACATCTCTCACCTTTCTATAGGATCAAACCGGTAATCGATCTCTCAAAAAGAAAATGGATCCCCAACGATTTTCCGAAAGCCGTAATAATGAAGAAATGGAAAAGAAGCAAAAACGCAGGTTTAAAGATCAAGGTAACATTTAAATATGAAAAAGAGGATAAGTGCATCTGGGTAGATAAACGAAGTTGTAAATGGGTTAGTTCTCATTTCTTTGAAAATCTGGATAAAATCAATATAAATGGCAGAGATTATCCTATACCTGCCAGTGTGGAAGATTACTTGCAGGCAAGATATGGAGATTGGCAAAAAGCAGACAAAAAGTGGTTAAGCAGTATACACGATCTTTCTATAATTGATAAAGAAACAATTAGTAAAATCCCCAAAAAAGACAGAATCAGAAAGTATACTAAAAAACCGATAAAGTTGGAAGGGAAATATTATAATCGAATGAAAAAATTAGTTTTGTTTGCTATCAGGATCTTAGAAAAAAATGATATTCCTTACTGGGTAGATGAGGGAACTCTGCTTGGAATAATTCGTGATGGAGATCTGCTGCCATGGGATCATGATGCCGATATGGGAGTACCTGGAGAATATGCAGAAAAACTTTGGAGTATCCGTCATCAATTTATTCCGGTATTTACCATGGTAAGAAAAATGACATCGAGTCCCTGGTTGCCGGGGAGTTTTCGTTCGGTAAAACTAAAAACTCCCTTTGAAAGATTTGTTGGCATTAATTTTCATATTGATCTGTTTTTTAAATATAAAGTAGGTACTCGTCAGCATTGGATAATAATGAATGCACTGAAACACTCC
>DAOUVH010000163.1 GCA_030667725.1 Candidatus Cloacimonadota bacterium
GCAGGAATTGCCTATAAAAATGCCGGTAATGATTCATTAGCTTACAACGCTTTTCAAAAAGCTTTAGAATTCGACCCTGAAAATATAAGCATTGCTGTCACTTTAAGCAATATTGCTTTGTCGTTGAAAGATAACAAAGCTTCCACAATGTATCTGCAAAAAGCAGTAGAAATTGATCTTGTTGATGGAACAATAGATAATACAGTGTACGTTACAACCCTCTGCTACAAACTTTATGGTTTGAAGAAATTTGATGAACTCATTAAATATGCTGAAATGTGGCATAGTTTTGACGGTTCTTCCAAAGAAGCGGTACAGATGTTATATAACGCATCCAAAGAACTAAATAATAAAGAATTGATGAATAAATACAATAAAATGTATCAGGACATGCAATAATTTCATCGTGCGAAAGTGGCGGAGTTGGTAGACGCGCTGGCCTTAGAAGCCAGTGAGAGAAATCTCGTAGGGGTTCGAGTCCCCTCTTTCGCACCAAATATTTATTTTAAGATTATTCGCTAAGGAGATAAATTGAAAACTAGTATCAAAGAGATAAGTCAATGCGTAAGAGAACTTACCATAACTATCGAATCAGAAACTGCATTAGTTGATTACAATAAAATTGTGAACCAATTTAAAAATTATGTAGCCATTCCCGGATTTCGTAAAGGTAAAGCACCCATTACAATGATCGAAAAATCATTCGGTGCACAGATAAAGGACGAATATCTAAATCAAAAATTAGGTGATTATTACAAAGCTGCAATAGATGAAGAAAAAATTCACCCGATCAATCAAGGTGAAGCTTCTGAATTTGAGTGGGAAAAAGGAGAAGATCTTGTTGTTACATTCAAATATGAAGTAATGCCGGAAATTAAAGTTGAAAAATATAAAAGATTAAAAATCCCATTTGAACCTGTCAAATTCAAAAATGAGATGGTTGAAGCGACTTTAGATGAATATAGAAATAAAATGGCTACCGAGACAGCTATAGATATTGCTGATAACGGCAATATTATCGAGGCTACTTTTAAATTCCTTAGTGATAGCGATGAGGTTACAAAAGAGGTAAATAGAAAATTCATACTTGGTGAAAACCAATATTCAGAATCACTTAATACTAAGCTTATTGGTACTAAGATCGGCGACGAAATTAAAACTAAACTATTTACTAAATCACAGGAATCACAGGATAAGGATATTGCAGATAATATTAAAGACAGGGATTTTCTTGTAAAAATCAATTCGATCAAACGCAAAGACGTTCCTGAAGTTAACGATGAATTCGCCAAGGATCTTGAATACGACTCTTTGAAAGACCTGAAAACCAAAGTAGAAGAAGAACTCAAAAACAAGATTGAAGAAGATAATAATAGTAATATGAAAAATGCTGTTCTTGCTCAGTTAATTGACGAGAATAAGTTCGAACTTCCTCAATCTATTGTGAAACAAGTTGCAGAGAATATGGCAAAACCTTACGCTGAGGCTTATAAAATGGAACTTGACCAAATGACTCAAATGTATATGGGTGTAGCTGAGTTTAATCTTAAGGGTCATTATCTGGTAGAAGAGATCAAGAAGATCGAAGAGATCAAGATTTCTGATGAGGAAAAAGAAGAAATAATCAAACAAGCTGCTGAAAGCGTAAAAATGGATGTAGAAAAGTACAAAAAAATGTATAAGAATCAGATTGAAAGTAATGACTTCACATATGCAGCTGAAGAAGACAAAATTATTGATCTGATTAAAGAAAGTTCAAAATTTGTTGCTTTACCAAAAGAAAATAAGAAGCTAAACAAGAAATAATCTAAGGAGTTATTATGACATATGTACCTATTGTAGTTGAACAAAACGGAAAAGCGGAAAGAGCATATGATATCTATTCACGTCTTTTAAAAGACAGAATTATCTTTGTAGGTTCACCTATTGATTATAATGTTGCAAACGTTGTAATAGCACAACTTTTGCACCTTGAAGCGGAAGATCCCGATAAAGATATTTATATGTATATCAATAGTCCAGGGGGTTCCGTTCCCGCCGGACTTGCCATTTATGATACAATGCAGTATATTCGCCCCGATGTTTCTACAATCTGTATCGGACAAGCTTCCAGCATGGGTGCATTCCTACTGGCCGCTGGTGTAAAAGAGAAAAGATTTGCCCTACCAAATTGTCGGATTATGATACATCAACCTTTAGGTGGAGTTCAGGGGCAAGCTTCCGATATTGAAATTCACACTAAAGAAATATTATATTTAAAAAACAGACTTAATGAACTTCTTCATAAACATACCGGGCAACCATTGAAGAATATTCAAAAAGATACTGATCGGAATTTCTTCATGAGCCCGGAAGAAGCACAAAAATATGGAATCATTGACGAAGTAATTGCGACAAGAAAAGATTCAATTTTAGCAGGAATTCCAAAAGGAGAATAGATGGAAGAACAAAATAGATGTTCATTCTGCGGTCGATCTGAAGCTGAAACAAAATATCTTATCAAAGGCATAAGTGGAAATATTTGCGAAGAATGCATAACAATGTGTTCCACGATCATAGAATCTGAATTTCAGAAAAAAGAGATGGATAATTTCATTCTGCCTACACCAAGAGAAATTCATGAACTATTAAATCAGTACGTGATCGGTCAGGAGCAAGCTAAGAAGATAATGTCGGTTTCAGTTTATAATCATTATAAAAGGATCTTCAAGCAAGACCCGGAAAGTGATATTGATATTGAGAAAAGTAATATCCTTATGATCGGACCAACCGGAACAGGGAAAACTCTTATCGCCCAAACACTTGCACGTATTCTCAAGGTTCCTTTTGCTATCGCTGATGCCACAACATTAACCGAAGCAGGATATGTAGGCGAAGATGTAGAAAATATTCTTGTAAGACTTTTACAAAACGCTGATTACGACATTGAAAAAGCTGAAAAAGGAATTATCTATATTGATGAACTTGATAAGATCGCCAGAAAATCTGAAACTCCCTCAATAACCAGAGATGTTTCGGGTGAAGGTGTTCAGCAGGCATTACTGAAAATATTAGAAGGTGCAAAAGTTAATGTTCCCCCTAAAGGCGGTAGGAAGCATCCGCAACAGGAATTCATCGAGATGGATACAAAAAACATCCTGTTTATCGCCGGCGGTGCATTTTTTGGACTGGATAAAGTAATACAAAATCGACTTAAGAAGAAAGCTGTCGGATTTGATGCAGATGTAATTTCCAAAAAAGATAAAGGTCCTGATTTCTTTAGTAAAACAATTCCAAACGACCTGGTAAAATATGGTCTTATCCCGGAGTTAGTCGGTCGTATTCCCGTAATTTCTTCTCTGCATGAACTTGATGAAGAAGCTCTTATCGCGATTCTAACCAAACCTAAGAACGCTATATGCAAACAATATTCAAAGTTATTTGAAATTGAGAATGTTAAACTCGATTTCGGAATTGACGCTCTTAAAGAAATAGCTCATATGGCAATTAAACAAAAAACAGGTGCTCGTGGATTACGTGCAATTATGGAAAAATTTATGCTCGATATCATGTATGAACTTCCTGAAATAAACAATGTGAAAGAGTGTTTTATTTCCGGTGATGTTGTGCTTGGCAAAACAGACCCTGTATTTTCTTACGAAGATAAAAAAGAGGAACAGTCAGCTTAAAAATTCCTTTTAAATAAATAAAAAGCCGACCAATTAGTGTTGGCTTTTTTGCTTTTCACTATTCCCCATTGTTGCAGCGATATAATTATTCCCACAACTGATCCGTCGGTAGCCGGAGTAAACAGTCATGGGCTATTCTTTAATAATTTCTAATTCCTCATCCTCTCCCCTGCTTTTCTCTTCTCAATCACTAAACTTCTCAACAACTAAGCATCTCAACATCTCAAACTTTCTTCTGCTTTAACTTTTTCTAATTGACACTTAACTTCTCTTTAGCCAATTTTGATTTTGCATGTAGGAAAAGGGAAAACTTTATGAAGATCAAAGGTGTAAATGAGAAACCTAAATGGGATA
>DAOUVH010000140.1 GCA_030667725.1 Candidatus Cloacimonadota bacterium
ATTATGAAAGAAAATCATTTATGGTAATGCAAGGACTTCAAAATGTAATTAAAGACAGAAAAAACATTAAGCCCAAATACCCGACTTTAATGTTAATTGGAGAATTTGATATAGAATTATCGAAAAAAATGGCTAAAGAATGGCATAATGATATTGAAAGCGGTGAATATCTAATGATTGAAGATGCAGGACATTGTGCAAATATTGACAAACCAATTGAATTCAATAGAATATTAATGGAGTTCATAAATAGAAACAAAGAATAACTAAGCCCAACAATGTATATAAAAAATAAGCACGATAGCGGTAACATCAAAGCTTGTAGCCCGTTCGAACTTTCTTGAAAATTGAAAGTTTTGTGCTTCGAAATCGCTTACTTTTCATATACTTAACGTTGTGCGCAATTGCGAACAAAAACTTGGAGTAACTATGAAAAAAATATTATTGATTATTTTTCTTGTGCTTTTCACTTCCTTTATTCTTGCAGAAAATGTAACATATAGAATTTCTGGTAAAGTTTATTTTACTCATCAAAAGCCAATTTACATTTTTTTAGTTGATGAAGAAACATCAAAAAAACCTCTTGTTGGTATAGATACTCTAATTATCATCCCAAGTTTACAGGACAGTAGTAATACCCAATACACATTTAATAATGTTAAAGAAGGGAAATATGGAGTAAGATGTTTTCAAGATCTGAATGGAAATGGAAAACTTGATAGAGGATTATTTGGGCCAAGTGAACCATGGGGACTTTCATGGAATGAAAGCAAAACATCAAATTGGCCATCTTTTAAGAATTTTTGTTTCGATATTTCTAATGATAAAATAAATGTTGATATACGATTAAAAGATTAAGGAATAATTTTATGCAACTAATACCTGAACATTCTTTAGGTTTTCAAATTGCTTGGTGACTTTCTTTAGCCTATGGCATTATAAGCATGGGTATAATAACTTTTCTTCTAAAAGAGAGAAGAAAACGAGTATTAACCTTGCCAGTAATTTCAGCTCTGATAATTATTTTGCAGTTGACAATTATCATTCAATTTCGCAGGTTCAATTTTGATAGGAATTAAGAGATGAATTATTTGAATGAAGTTATAGTTAATCAATTATTTTCTGATAAAGGAAAAATAAACGAATGATTTATTCATATATTATACCAAAATGTCATACTAAACGACATATGACGTTTAGTATGTAGTTAGGTGCAAGCAGAATGAAGAATAAGGAAAAAATATTGATACCAGGCATTTTGGCATCTCCAGAACCTCTAAGATTGATTAAACGAACTGAGGAGGATAAGTGGGCACCAACAATTGAAAATATCAATAAGCATACTTATGACTATGTAAAACTGCATAGATTTTCAGGAACGATAGACATTGGACTTCCAGATAGACACACATTGGCAGTTACATTTGATGGTAGCTTTATTCTTCCAGCGATACCTGAATTCAAAAATATTCACAAAGCTGTAGATAGATTCAATGACTTTTTTGGAAGACTATTATTGGGAGGGGTTTATGTTCAAGCAATTGATCCTACGTTTGTCCAACGATGTGTGGTTTATGAAAATCATCATTTCAGAAGTACTGATCATGCGAACAATGCATTTGTTGAATTAAAAAATGCTTTTAGGCATAAACATTCAAGCGTAAAGGATAATATCATTTTACTGAACACCAATTACATATTACTTAATGATTTAATAGATGCTTATAAAAAAGGGACTCATTACCTTGATACGATTAAAAACTTAACACCATCAATTTTAATTAAAGGAGTCAGCTCTTTTGTTAATAATTCTTATGCGGAATCTTTGACCTACAATTGGGTATCAATTGAGCAGGTTATCGACCATATATGGGAATTTGATTTTGTAAAAAAAACTCCTCAAAAAAGCATAACTGGGAGGAAGGACTTTTTAACAGACACGCGATCTTGGACAAGTTCTACTCGCATTGAAATGTTCTACCAACGAGAGATAATAAATGAAGATTTATACAACAATTTATCTAAGGTTCGGAAAGCGAGAAACAAATTTGTCCATACAGGCGAAACCCCTGATAAAGAAACATCAACAATTGCGTACAATACGCTTTTTGAAATGATTTCCTTAGCAAATTCAAAATACGAATCAACAACTGAATTCGATTCTCTCCGAAAAAAGTTTATTGAATTAGACTCCATCAAAAGGACTTTCTATGATAAAAGACCAAAAGAAATAAAAGATGTTCAATATTGGTTGGATTCGCCAATTCCTGAAATACCTGGAGATGAGAAATGGAATGAAGATAATTATGAATATGAAATTGGGTTTGAATATGAAAAGAAACCAGCACCTAACAAAAAATAAACGCCATTAAAACAGGTGTTTATTAAAACCATTAAAAATCTGGTGTTAAACTTATATAATAAGCCGGTTTACTAAAACTCTCAAGATCGGTATGCCAGGCTATATCAAATTTGAGCACAAAATAACCCAAATTCAATCTGGGACCAAATCCCACAGATAATTTCAGATCTTCCAATTTTTCATTATTTGTTAATTTAAGATCTTCGTTATCATCCCAGATACTTCCGGCATCAATAAAGGCACTACCGCGTATTTGATAGAAATACATGGGAAATGGAAATGACATTTGCAGGTTATCAATAAACGGATATCTAAGCTCAGCAGAAACCAGGAATTTATTACTTCCAATATAATCTTCACTCAAACCGCGAACACCATTATAATAATCCATCGTGAATTTCTGGTTTGTATCTCCCTGTATCGTTCCACCGCTGAATCGGAAGGCAATGGCATATCTCTTGGCAAAGAAGAAGTATTTTCTTAAATCAGTATAGACTATTGTATAATCTTTTTCGGTAGAAAAGCTATGATTTAAAAGAAGTGCCTTCCGCGAACCGGAGACAGGACCGACACTTCCGTAAAGTGCATTATCGTGAATCAATGTAAGTTGTGGTGAATAAATATATTCTGTTTCGTCAGTTTCCAGTCCATAGTATTCAGCAAAACCAGGTTCTAAATACTCTAGTATCCAATCATTTCCATCCCACCAGTCACGCTTAAATATTTTAGAAGAGAAGATATTTTCAAAATCCAATCTCCAGAACTTATTGAATGGATAGCGCAGAATTGAATAAAAACCGAAGTTGTATTCTCGCTCACGCATGTAATCATCATCACCATTCACGTATAATATCTGGTAGATCCATTCATCACTCAGATAGAATCCACCGTAACCATGATCTATCCGGTTTTTCAAATTGAAATAGGTAAGCACAATATCGGAAGCGCTGAGATCTCCGGTAATGCCAAGCTGAACACCAATTGCATGATTTCCCATTAGATCGGAAAGTCCGAACTGCAATTGGGCATAAGTTCCGCCGGAAGGGGAATAGGCAGCTCCACCCCAAAGATAATCCAGCGCGAATTTTGGTTTATATGGGGAACTTAATGGTTCCTTTGGATCGGTCGGCTTTTTATCCAGATCAAGGTTAAACGCTTTATTCAGGCTATCTATCTGCGTAAAATTCCCAATATCTACCTTGGTAATACTATGGGAATATTCCGGTAATTCCTTCTTGAATTTTTTGTCCTGCTTTCCAAAAACATTATAGCGATCTAATTCAAATCTCTCATAGAAATCATCCACCAATTCAACTTCAACTGGTTTGGAATATTCAGCATACTCCAGGTTATCAAGAGGATTGGATAAATAATAAATATCCCAGCCGCTATTATAGAAGGCAGAAAAAATAAGTTCACTATTATCTATGGAAATATCCGGGGCAAATATTCCCCCGTGAACATTAGTTATTTTAGCTCTCATCCCGGAGGTTATTTCAATTACATCGCAATTCGATGTCGTCTTACTCTCACTAACGAATATTATACTCTCACCTGTCTTATCCCAAATTGGAAAGCTGTTTTTCTGTGGATCATTCGTAACTTGATAGAACTTATCTTCAATTAGATCATAATAAAAAACATCGGAAGTTAGTTTACTGAAAACCTGCTCTGCATAAGCATCTTCATTGAATGTTCTTTCTGATGTGAAGACAATTTTAGAATCATCGGGTGACCAATGCGGCTGGCTGTCAAAATAGTGATCATCAGTAACTACAGTTACCTCTTCAGAGACAAGATCATAAATATAAATATTGCATTGCATATCTTTCTGACCTGCAAACACAATTTTATTGCCACCGTTAGAAACATCTATCTCGAAGATCGCATCAAATCCAGGTCATTCCAATTCGTAAATGGTTTTTCCTGTTTCATTATCCAGCACATATATTTTATCTGCGAATGATGTTTTAGAAACAAAGGCGTATTTTTTTCCATCCGGGAACCATGCTAAATTATTCCGTAAGTAGTGGAATTCTTCATAATCCCCTGTAGATTCACCGCTTAAGATCTTCTTATTCTTGTTTAATCCAAGAATTGATCCCTGCCAGATATCAGTCTTCAAATTCCTATTTGAAAAAT
>DAOUVH010000055.1 GCA_030667725.1 Candidatus Cloacimonadota bacterium
AGAAGTTCAGATTCATCAATATCAAATGGAACCCAACGCAGGATATTTTTTAATCCGGCAGTAGCCAGCACGTTGGAAATACTGTAGCTCATTCCCAGGTTTGCGCTCACAGTTCTATTAAATACTTTTTTTTCTGTGAATACAGAGAAGACATCGGTAGTTGCGCCGCCAATATCAACTCCCAGAACTTCGATATTATTAATTTTGGCAATGGTCTGCATGATGTTTCCCACTGCTGCCGGAGTAGGCATAATTGGAATGTTAACAAGTTTGCCGTTAATCGGACCTTTCGTCCAGCTCATAAGTTTATTGTATCCCGGAGCTTGAGCCATCACATGTTCCATAAAAAGGTCATGGATCTTATCTCTGGCAGGACCCAGATTTTCTCTTTCCAGAGTAGGCCGCAGGTTTTCGGTAATGATGAGGTCTGTTTTGTTTCCAAGAGTTTCTCTGATAATATCTTGAGCTTTTGTATTTCCGGCGTAAATTACTGGAAGTTTATAACTGGAACCAAGACGAGGTTTAGGATCGGCAGCACCAACAAGTTCTGCAAGTTCCGCTACGTGTTTTGTAGTCCCGCCATCCACACCACCTGCCATGAGGATCATGTCTGGCCGCAGTTGACGGATTCTTTCGATCTTTTCATAGTTAGCACGTTTATCGTTGCTGGCTATCAGGTCCATCACGATAGCTCCGGCACCCAAAGCTGCACGTTCTGCACTTTCTCCGGTCATCTTGGCAACAACACCTGTAACCATCATTTGCAGTCCGCCACCGGCACTACTGGTAGAAACATAAGCATCAACGCCTTCACCATCTTTATCGGTGAGCCAGATAGCTTCATCTTTGATAAACTTGATGCTGTCATCGTTATATTTCAAACGTGCAAGTTCTTCTAATTCCGTAACGGCATTAACAACACCTCTTGTTACATCGTTTAATGGTTTTTCCACAGTTGTAGGAGCTTCACCACGAACTGTTTGCCGGTATTCACCATCGACATACTCAATAAGGATCGATTTTGTTGTAGTGCTTCCGCAATCGGTAGCAATGATCCTTTTAAGCTTTTGAGTATTGCCCATATTTTCCTCCATTTTACTCTTTAATATTCTTTTCTTTTTTCTTAATTTTAAAGAACTGCATTATTTTATTTCTGCTTCTTTTGTTTTTTAGTTTTCTACTTTTTCGTTCCTCACGATACATTTCAACATCAATTTCGTCAATACGTTTAACCAGAAGTCGGACATATTCCTCGTTTTCCAAGAGCGCAGCAAATTCCTGATACTCTTTCGCATTAAAAATGATCTCTGCAAAGGGAGCTAAAAAATGCATAAGCTGACTGCCGATCCTGGCAAGTGGGCGCAAAGATTCAATAGTCATTATTGCAGGTGCTGCCATCCTTTTTTTAGCAATGAAATTCGATATTTTATCTATGAGTTCAATTGCTCTTTCTTCGCTTATTTCCAGAATCATTTAATTTCCTAAATACTCAATTTATAATTTCGGCAACAAATCTTTTAGCGCTTTCTATTGTCAAGACATAGATTATGCTAAGGTTATTAATTATAAGAAGGTTAGTAGCATTAGTCAAATTTGGATATTTAAGCGGAATAAAGCAAGATCAATTCTTTTTCAATAATTAGCGGGACTAAAGCAGAAATGTCTTCACCTTCTTTTATCATTTTTCTTACCATTGTAGAAGAAATATCAACCGGCTTCATATCCATGAAATGAAATTTATCAATGTATTCCAGCTTATTCCATGGGGTTTTATCAATATCGGGGCGGTTAGCGATAATGAACTCAATATTATTCAGGAGCCATTTATAATCGTGCCATTTCTGCAGCTCAGAGATGATATCGCTGCCGGCAATAAAATAGAATTTATCATGAGGAAAAACATTTTGCAGGCGCATCAAAAGAAATTTTGTATAACTTGGTTCAGTCGTTTCCATGTCCAGTCGTGAAATATCAAAATTGTGGTAGGAAGCTATTGCTTTCCTGGTCAGTTCGTATCGGATATTAACCAGTGGGATGCTGCTGTTATTTTTCAGTGGGTGGTTTCCCGAAGGGAGGAAGAGTATTTTATCTAGATTAAAGGAATCAAGAGCGGTCTGTGCCAATTCGATGTGACCATTATGCACCGGATTGAACGAACCGCCCAATAATCCAATTTTCATTATTCTATCTTTTCAAGTTCAGTTGTAATTTTTTCCGCTTCTTCTGTTTGGGGATAACGACTGATGAGTTTCTGCCCGGTAAGTTTTGCATTTAAATGATCTTCTCTTTCAAGATATATCTTAGTTGCATAATAAAGAGACATCCGATCAGGTTCATTGCTGTTTCCCAACTCAATAATTTCATCAAAGTACATCAACGCACCACTGTAATCGTACAATTTATAATATGCATAACCATTATAATATTTCTTCATCAGCAGTTTGTATCTGCATTGCTGAATATAATCTATCGCATCTTTTTTTAGATTATCAAAAGGGAATTTTTCTATGAATGTCTCGAAAGCAGCTATGGCTCTGTGGGTCTCATCCTGTGAATAATGAGGTGATGGCGATTCATTGAAATAACAGATACCAAGTTGGAAATATGCTCTTCCTATATCTTTATAATCGGCAAAAAGTCGTATCAGTTCCTCATATTCGAATCTTGCCTCAGTAAACTTATTCTGCTTAAAATAACAATCTGCCAACTTCATTTGAGCAGTTGGTGTATAAATTGAGTTACGTTCAAAAACGACCTCAGAAAAATACGGGATCGCCTTATTATATTTTTCATTTTCAAAAAAGTCATTAGCTATATCCATCTTCTTTTCAACAGATATCATTTTTGATGCTTTATTACTGCTGCATCCAAACAGAGCTAACATAACAATTATCAGGATTAATATATTTTTCACAATTTTCTCCGGTTTATGCATTCTCGAAAAATGCTTTATACGCTTTGTAAGATGAGTAGATATCGGCTTTACTGGTAAGTTCATAAAGTGAGTGCATTCCCAAAACTCCGGGTCCGCAATCTATAACTTCCGCACCATGTTCAGCCATAAACTTAGCGATAGTTCCACCACCACCTTCATCTACTTTACCAAGTGCACCGGTCTGCCAGCGCACGTTTTCTTTATTATAAATTTCGATTATTTTGGAATTAAATTCTGCATTTGCATCGTTAGATCCGCCTTTACCACCGCTTCCGGTAAACTTGGTTACGCTTACGCCAAACCCTATATGCACAGCATTCTCTTTTTCATGAACGCTGGGGAAGTTCGGGTTGATGCCTGCGTTAACATCGGCAGATAAAACCTGACTGTTTATAAGTGCCTTCCTGAGAGTCGAACTATCGCTAGCTTCGCCGTTGTACTTGAGAAGATCAGCAATAAAATTGATAATGAAAATAGATTTTGCACCCGTATTTCCATCACTGCCAATCTCCTCTTTATCAGCGAGATATACAATCGCAGTTTTATCTAATTTTTCTTTTGCATCAAATATCGCACAAGCAGAAGTGTAAGCACAGACTCTGTCATCTTGCCCATAACCAAGCACTAAACTTCGGTCAAGACCTGCATCACGAGCTTTTCCGGCTGGAACTATCTCGATCTCTGCACTCAAGAAATCTTCTTCGGTTATCCCGTACTTTTCATTTAGTAGAACAAGTGCGTTCAATTTAACAGCTTCCTTAGCATCTTTATCTTTTGGATATGGAATTGAGTTAAAAACCATATTCATCTTTTCAGCATCCACAGCTTCTCCGATCTTTTTTGTATACTGAATTTTTCTGGCTAAATGCGGAAGAAGATCCGGCATAATAAAAACTGGATCTTTCTCATCTTCCCCGATACATATCTTCACAGTTTCACCATTATTTTTGATGATAGTTCCGTGTAGAGCCAGCGGAGTAGACATCCACTGATATTTTTTAATCCCGCCATAATAATGAGTTCTCATCATTCCCAGGGTTGTGCCACTATCTTCAAAAAGCGGATTTTGTTTAAGATCAACACGCGGTGCATCAATGTGCGATACAATAAGGTTCACGCCTTCTGAGATCGGTTTCTTCCCAATGAGGGCAATGGCTGCATTTTTATTTCTGGAAACACGAAATACCTTTTTTGATTTTTTCGCATTTTCAATTTCTTTGTAACCTTGTTTCTCTAATTCTTTCACATAAAATTCGATAGATTCACGTTCAGTTTTGCAAGCATCAAGGAATTTCTTATAACCTTCGGAAAAATTTAGGGCTGCTTTCTGTTCTTTTGCTGAAGCTTCCTTCCAAAAATTCTTTCTTTCATAAGTTAGTTTTTTTCTTAATTCGTCAGTCTTTTTCATTCTTTCCTCTTTATCCTATTTTATTTCTAATATTTCAAATTCTCGTTTGCCGATTGGAGCGATAACGATGAAATGATCACCCGCTTTTTTCCCAATCATTGGTTTACCAACGGGAGATAAAATGGAAATTCTTTCATATTCATCTTCCGTATCAAATATCTCATCTGCACCGACCAATCGTACTTTTCTTAAAGTATTATTCTTGAGTTCTTTTAATAAAACTCTGGCACCGAATCTTACAGCGTCTTTTGGGATATTTGTATCGTCAAGAACTTGTAAATGATCGATCCTTTTTTTTAAGCTGTTGAATTCATTCTCCAGGTATCTCTGTCTTTCTCTTGCTGCATGATATTCTGCATTTTCACTCAGGTCGCCCATTTCTCGTGCAGTAACAACCTGTTTTATCACAATTGGTCTTTCCTTTATGAGTTCTTGTATGCGTTTCCTAAGACGCCGCATTCCTTCTTTTGTAATGTAGTTTGCCATTATTTTTTGCCCTTTCTGGTTTTTAGTAATTTCTGCCCATGCAGACCGATTTTTTTAACTTTAATGTTTCCGCTATGTGACCATGTATCACAGATTTTCTGAATATTATCATCATAACAGCAAATAGCTTCGCAAAGAATTTCAGCAAATATGGGATTCCTGGTTGATTGATAATTCTTATAAATGGAGAGATAGAATTTCTTATCTTTCTTATAGATTGCCTTTAAGAATCTTGAATTAAGCCTTTTAATGTTTGGCGTTGCATAAAGCCAGGAAGTTTCCAGTTTTTTAAAGATAGGTCCAATAAGTTTGCTATTCTGTCCTATAAGTTTACTCAATAACTTCATTATACTTTCCTCAAGCAACTCATTATCTTTCTTTATCCAGTTTATTATTAAGTCAATGTGACTTAAGGCATTTTTTTTAAGAAGAGGATATATAGCTTTATCCATAACTAGATTGCATGTTTTTTGATCACGTGTTTTAAAAAAAAAATCTTCTATGTAATTCAGGAATAATATCGGTTGTTTTTTTATTGCTCGAGCCATAATATAAGCAAATATCATTCCGCCCTGCTCACCCTTTTTCTTTAAAATATAATCGTAAAAATCGAAGTGTTTATCAGCTTCTTTATGAAGTTTAGCCGCTAATGTTTTCCCAACCAGAGTTATAACTGCATTTGGGATATTACCATCAATTCTTTGCGGATATGCATTATAAACTATATCAATATCAAAATTACCTTTTGGAAGTTTTCGTTCAACAAAATCTTGGGTGTCCATTTTTAATCTTTCTTGCCAATCTAATGAAATCATGGTCGTCTCCTTTTATGTAACCTAATTAATTATTATGATCTTTCCTTTGCGTGAATCCTTGCCCATTCTAAGAAGATAAAAATATATTCCTGATGAAATTCTATTACCGGAATTATTTTCACATTTCCAACTGAAATAGGGCTTCAGATCATTAATACTATAAGGACCCACTTTGCTCTCAAAGATCAATTCTCCATCTAAATTATATACCCAGATCCTGCCGGAGACATCAGTAGGAAGATTGATAAAGTTAACCTTATCAATCAAACTTTCACCGATATCAAGCGGATTCGGATAAACTATCATTTGTTTTAAATTTCTTAGACCCAATATAGATGTCAAGCTGAAATGACATTTATTGCCGCTATTGGAAATTACATTACCAGCCAGATCCTTGATGTTGTTCACTTTTAAGAAATAGGGTTGATTTGTGTATTTGAGCTCATCTTTAAATTGCATTGCCACATAACACGAATCAACTTCAAAATATACTAAGCTCTCAATTTCATTATCTTTATCAACTGCCGGTAGAAGAAGAGTATAATTACCAATATTTTCAGCTAACGGTTCATCCAGTGCTTCACTGAAAATGATATTTACGGTATTTGTATTAGAAGCGCTCACAGTGATTATCTCGGGAGGGAAAGTATCCTCTTCATATTGAAACTGGTAAGGACCCTGAGCTACAGGAACACCGGTTTTACCTGTTAGCCCTGAAATGGTTAATATATAATCATTATATTCACCGAATTCATCATTGAATCGTAAGATCAAAGCGGTATTTTGTTCGATCATATTAACTGAGATCGGATAGATC
>DAOUVH010000205.1 GCA_030667725.1 Candidatus Cloacimonadota bacterium
GGAATTCCTAATTCCTGACATTTCTTGATAGCAGGGTATAGAGGTTTATTCACATGTCCCAATCCTGTTCCGGCAATCACAATCCCTTTGTAGCCATTATCAATAAGTGAATAGATCATATCAGGCTGCATATTAGGATAATAATAGAGTAAGGCTACTTTCTCTTCAAAATAGGGCAGGATCGTTACTTTCCTATCATTTCTTCTTCGGTTATAATTTTGTTTAATCGGTGTTATTTTATCACGGGTAACGGTTGCAATGGGAGTATCTCCTATGGTTCGGAAAGTGGAACGATAGGAAGAATGCATTTTCCGCACACGTGTTCCCTGATGCAAAAGACCATATTCATCAGATGTAGGACCAAACATACAAACCATTACTTCAGCAATATCCGATTGTGCTGCAGCAGTAGCTGCGTGCATCAGATTCAATGCTGCGTCAGAAGATGGACGGTCAGATGAACGTTGTGAACCAACAAGTATAATTGGAACCGGAGAATCCTGGATCATGAATGAAAGAGCTGCTGCAGTATGGTGCAGTGTATCGGTTCCATGTCCGATGATAATGCCATCGATTCCTTTTTCAATTTCTTTACCAATGGCAATTGCCAGAGTTTTATATTGTTCGGGACCCATATTCTCGCTGAAAACTGCAAAGAGTTTTTCAGTTTCCAAATTGCAAATATCAGCAAGTTCCGGAACTGCACCGTAAAGTTCTCCAGGAGAGAAAGCCGGTATCACTGCTCCTGTTCTATAGTCCAATCGCGAAGCAATTGTGCCTCCCGTTCCGAATAATTTTACTTTAGGCTGACCTTCTGTGAATGGGAATTCTTTCTCCGGTATTTTATAATGCGCTTCTTTGTAGCCGATTTCTTTCATATCGGTTATCGTTTCTACATCGATTCCTACATTATAACCGGTCACTAATTTCAATACAATATGTTTATCATCATCATTTTCGGAGCGGGGAAGAATAATTCCACTAAAATCACCACGTGTGGTCCTGATCTCAGCATCACCCCAGACTCGGATATTGAATTTTTTCAAGATTTCTACTGCATCACCTTTGTAGCCTTTGAAGATGTCTATCATTTCGCACCTCCTTCAGATAAGGATTTCCTAACAAAAGCATTCAATTTTTGCAAAGGTATGTTTCCCAGGGCGATTGGACGTAAGTTTCCCATGATCCATTTCTCTGCAGCTAATGGGTTCTTCGATTTATTGATTTTAGTAAACATTGACTGTAAACTGCTCACATTTTTCAGAATTACCTCTTCTTTATAGCTTTCAAATTCCAAAGAGTTAAGAACTGATTCAAATTCCATCTGAGAATACAAGTAAATAACGGGTAAGAAAGATTTAACAATATCAAAAGAGAGCTTCTTCTCTATAATAAATTTGAAAATATCATAAATTTTGGTGTATGGGAAGGGAACGTCAGGAATTAACTGTCCTTCAATGTGTTTTAGTGTGTGTGCAAAAGTTGTTGCAATATATTTTGGGTTGATCTTAAGATCATTATTAGTTCGTTCAATTTCCGGAACAAGATTATTTCTGAGAATGTATTGATAACAATCCTCAGGTACTTGCCATTTCTTCAGTTGCTTAAATCTCTCAACCAGATCTATAGGTAGCTCTTTTCTTAAACTCTCAATATACTCATCTTCAATTGGGATAGGAGCAGAATCTGTATCAGGATACATTCTATCCGCACCTGGTAAAACACGTTCAAAAATTGTAGTTCCGTCTTCCAATGCTTTACGAGTTTCATTTGGGACACCTTCGAAAGCCATCCTGCAACGTTCTTCTATTGTTTCGCAGGCAGTTTCTATATCTTCTTGTGGTGCCCAAAAAACAATCTGAGCATCATTAGATTTGCAATTAAGTAATTTTTTGCGCTGCCTTAATAGTGATTCACTAAACACCGGATTCATATCTTCTGAATACACAAAATTTGGTTTCTCAAGACAAGCAATAACTTTTAATCTTCCCTCAAGTTCGTCCGTAAATGTTTTTCCTGATTGTAGAAAGTGAGAAAGGATACCTTTAAAATCAGGAAGATTGCAGGCAATTAATTTCCAGCCATTGTTCATTGCTTCTTTAATTGGTGTATATTCAATATCAGAAACATCAAAATCGACATTCTTGAATATTGGTTTCCATTTTTTCAAATCTAATATGCGTTTATTCAATTCATTCTTTATTATTAGAAGTGCTTTTTGGCGGAAAGCTTCATTATGAGTTAGCTCTGGTATCCATTTATTATGTGAAACACCTTTTATCTCAACCCGAGTTCCACCCTTGATACTTATGTTCACATCTTCTCTTCCAGCACCAATTCCAACGCGAACTTTTCCTGAACTTCTATTTAAAAAGCGAATGTACTGTGCAGCTTCCAAAACTTCATCGGGTGTCTTCATGTCAGGATAAGTTACAGTTTCAATCAATGGAATTCCTAACCTATCTGTCTGATAGATCCTTTCATGACCGATATCAGAGACTTCACGACAGGAATCTTCTTCTATACTTAGCTGGATAATTCTGATCTTCTTTTTTTTAAGAGGAATAACTCCCTCGATACCGATTATTGCAGTTCGCTGGAAACCGGTTGGAATACTGCCGTCAAGATATTGTTTACGGGTTATATGTAACTCACCAACAATGTTAAGTTTCAATTGAAGTGCAATTTGTATGGCATAATCAAGAGCTTCTCTATTTATGGGAAAGGGAGGTGTATCATCAATGTCATAAGTACAGGTTGTCTCGTTTTTAATTCGGTAAGTGATATTCTTTTTGGTTCGGAATTCCATTAAAGCAGTTCCGTCGTAAGTTCCCATTTCAGAAAGCGTAGGGCGCATGTGGCGAATAAGTTCCGCATCATAATCATCGAAATCACTATATAGTCCAGCCGGACACCGACAGAATAATTTTTCTTTAGTATTAAGTTGCTGATGTACCTCTAAACCGCTCATGAAACCAAGCTCTTTATAAGTTTTTAATGGTGTTTTTGTTCGAGGAGTATAACCAACTTTTGCTTTTGATAATTTGTAATTTTTTTCTGATTTAAAATCTTTACTCATCTTCTTTTTCCCAGATACTTTTTTTAGCAAAAACGGAAAAGGGAGGTCAATGTGTCAATAATATTAATGTTTAACTAAAAAATAGTTTATTTATCTAGTTTTGCACTAACTCATTAGGAAAGCGACGATAATCCCAAGAACAGCACCACCAAGTACTTCAAGAGGTGTGTGCCCTAAGAATTCTTTCAGATTTTCTTCGATGATTAAATAACCTTCTCGCTTTTTAATATTACTTACAATTTTATTCAAAACAGAAGCTTGTTTTCCTGCTGCACGTCGTACACCGGTGGCATCATACATAACGACAACAGCAAACACAATACTGATTGCAAAAAGTGATGATTGCATTCCTTCTTTGATGCC